>CAYHUM010000021.1:0-13797 GCA_964359945.1 Candidatus Woesearchaeota archaeon
GGAGTACCCCAAAATCTTGATCTTGATAAAGCCCAGTCTCTTAATGATTCAAGAAATTTACCATATCTTCCTTCTTTAATATGGCTAGGAAACCAATTTATTTTTTTATTGTATTCAATTAATTTATCTTTAACTTTAGTTACTCTAATGAACCATGATTTCATTGCATAATAAAGTAAAGGTGTATTACAGCGCCAACAAAATGGATAAGAATGTTTATATTTCTCAATTTTGAATAATAAATGTTTATGTTTTAAATGCTCTATAATTTTAGGGTCTGCATCTTTTACAGATTTACCCTCAAAATCTTTTACTTCTGATGTGAAAATCCCTTCTTGATTAACAGGCTGGACAAAAGCAATATTATTTACTTTACAAACATTATAATCATCTTCACCAAATGCAGGAGCTATATGAACTATTCCTGTACCTTCTTCTATACTTACAAAATCAGCAGCTACTACCTTAAATGCATTATCTAGATTTTTAAAGTAATCAAATAATGGCTCATAACTTAAATTTAGTAATTCTTTACCTTTAATTGATTTAGATGATTTAGATTTAGGGAAATATTTCTTTACAAGGGATTTAGCTAAAACATATTCATTATTTTTTTCTTTCACTATGGCATAATCTATATTTGGATTAATTGCAAGAGCTAAATTGCTGGGCAAAGTCCATGGAGTAGTTGTCCATGCTAGTAAATATCTTTCTTGATCTTTAAGTTTAAATTTAACTACTATTGAATTTTCTGTTATGTCTTCATATCCTAGTGCTAATTCATGAGAGCTTAATGGAGTTTGACATCTAGGACAATAAGGAACTACTTTAAAATCCTCATATAAATAACTATTATGATAAAGTTCTTTTAAAGACCACCATACACTTTCTATGTAATTATTATCAAGAGTAATATAAGGATTTTCTAGGTCAACCCAATAAGCCATTTTTTTAGTAGTGTCACTCCATTCATTAATATGAGAAAAAACAGAATCACGGCATTTTTTTATAAAATTATTTATGCCATAACTTATGATTTCTTTTTTTGAATTTAAATTAAGTTCTTTTTCTATTTGTACTTCTACAGGTAAGCCATGACAATCCCAACCACCTTTTCTGGGAACTGTGTAACCTTGCATGTATTTGTAGCGGCAAAATAAATCCTTAAATACCCTAACTTCAACATGATGTAATCCTGGAGGGGCGTTTGCTGTTGGGGGTCCTTCTAAAAATGAAAATAATTTTTTATTTTTTTCGTGCTGTAAACTAAGATAAATAGATCTTTCTTCTTTTTTCCATAATTTTGAAACTTCTTGCTCTATTTGCTTAAAAGGATAAATCATTATTGTAAACCAACTAAGAAGTATTTTTAATGTTTTTGGTCTTTACTTTTTTATAATTCTTAAAATATTTGAATACTAAAAATCCATAAATTAAGAATAGTGCACTATAATTTACTATCATAAAAGTAGGATGATTCCAACGAATTCCATCTACTATAAGTCCCTTAAAAGGATATAAATAAAGTGGAGGATGAAAATCTTCATCGTGTGTAGGAATATCTATAAGTATATGTAATGCCCATCCAAATAAAAATATGTTTTTCTTTTTAGTCATTAAATAAATTATTATATATGCTACAAGAAAAATTAATAGACTATGTGTTATATTATATGAAATATTCGCATAATCTGCTAGAATTTTAACACTAAAACCTTGTGTCCAATCTCTAATGCCCATTAAAATAACATAAACAAAAACAGGACTAAAAGCTATTATATCTGGTAAAATTCCACATAATACTGCGAGGCCTCTTTTTCTATTCTTTAAAAATACAAGATTAATCCATAAAGCATGTGCAACTATATCCATGTTATTTTAGAATGTCTCCTGATTTTCTAGACCAAAGTAATAAATCAAGTTCATCAATATTAATATTTATTTCTTGTGCAAACCCTTTCATTTTATTTTCTATTTCTATATATTGTTTTTTATTTACAGGTCTTTTTATATTATTTATTATATTAAATTCATGTAAACTATTTAATATATGTTTATCTAAAATACAATAATCATTATAACCAATATTTCTTAAAAAATGAGAAGCTTCTTTATAACCTATACCTTTAAAGTTATTTACTATGAAATCACGTCTTTCTTCTTGGTTTAGAGAATTTAATTTTTCTTTTAAATTGATATTTTTTACAAAAGTTCTTGCTTCTATTATATACTGAGCTCTTTTATTTGGAAATCTATAACCTATTTCTTGTAATTTATTTTGAATTTCTTGTAAAGTTCCATTATACAATAAATGTCTAATTGAATTTATTGATTTAGCTCCTGTGATTGCACTTGTGTTTGCAGTTAAAATGCAAAAACATAATTCTTCAAAAATTCTTTCATTTTGATTAGAATTTACTTTTTTTAATTCAATTTTACCGTTATTATAAAACCAAGAATAAGGTTCATCATAGAATTTCTTAAAATCATTTAATCTTTGTTTAATTCTATTTCTTTTTAATTCATATTCTTTTCTTAAAATATCTAGATTCATTTTAATGATAAATAATCTTGAATTATTATTGAGTCAAGTTCCTCTAATTTCTTCACTTCATAAAGTTTTCCTTTGCCTATTTCACTAATTTCTTGAGCTAATTTTTTACCTTTCTCATCAAGATTAATACCAACAACAGAAATAGTTAATCCTGAATAAATAGCTTCTGAAACAGCATCTAAAGTTTCTTTCTCAGGATTTTTCCCATAAGTGGGCAATGAATCTGTAACTAAAATTAAATGTTTAGTTACGTTTTCACTAGGCATTATCTCTATAGCTTTTCTTATGGTTAGTGCAATATTTGTTTCTTTTTTAGCTGTAATTTTTATTATTTCTCTTAAAAGTAAATTAAAGTCTGTAGTAGGTTCAATTACAGATTCTATATCTGAACCAAAAACAAGCAAACCAACTTTATCTAATTCATTTATTGCTTTATATGCAAGAGCAATTCCTGCTTTTTTACATATTTTTATTTTTTCTCCTTTCATTGAACCAGAAGCATCTAGTCCATAAACAATGTAAATTTTACCTTTACTTTGTCTTTGGTAAACTTCTAGGTCATCCACGGCTATGTCTTTATGTGATCTTCTAATAGCTTTTCTTAATGTTCTTTTTAGGTATATATCTTTATAGCGATCTCCTTTTTTGAATTTTTTAAAATCAATTTTATCTCCATAATGGGAAATACTTTCATTTAATTTTTCTCCAATTAAACCTTTAGCATTTAAATGATCTAATTCTTCCATGTAAAGAGAAAAAGCAGCTAATTCATAACCTTTTTCAGTTAAGCCAAAACTTTTATTTACTAGCTCAGAATCTTTAAGTTTCTCTATTTTTTCTTGTATTCTTTTTTTAATTATTCTTTGGTATTCAGGCAGCCTTAAATTTCTACTTAATGCATCTTCATCTTCATTTGTTAATTGCCTTAATAATTTTTCTCCATAAATTGACTTTGCTACCTTAAAATCTTTAACTAAGTTCTCAAAGATTTGATCTGGAATAAAACTGGAAATTCCTTGATTAAGGCTTTCCATTATTAATTTACCTTCATTTATGGCTTCTTCAGACTCAAGAACAGTATGCATTAATTTTTCTTCCTTACTTCTTTCCATTTTTCCACTTAGTTCAGTAATCTTAGAGAATTCTTTTAACCTTGAACTAGGGTAAATCACTTTCTTTTTCTAATTTCCTTTCATTAAATGTTTCTATAAAATTTTTATATTCTTTTTCTATAAAATCTTCAACTTTCATTACAAACTTTACACTTGGTTTTAACCTTATACGATGAGCAATTACAGATATTAAAGCATCTTTAATGTCATCTTCATTTACTTTTTTTCTTTTGTTTATTAAAGCATTTGATTGAGCTCTTTCATATACTCCGATAGAGGCTCTTACAGAAGGAGCCCTTTCTAGGTCTTTACTTTGTCTTAATACTCTTATAAACAATAAATATTTTTTTAATAAAGAATTTGGAAATTCTATTTCTTTTAAAATTTTAGATTTGGTTAAAGTAATTTCTTCTTCTATGGCTAATGTTTCTGGATAACCTATATAAATTATATCAAATCTATCAAGAAAAACTTCACTTAATTTTTCTGTACCTGCAAAGTCTTCAGGATTCATTGTACCTATAAAAATAAAATTAGCTGGTAATTCAATATCATAACTACCAATAGTAGCTTTATTTTCTTCTAGAACTTGCAATAAAGAATTTTGTAGTTTTTCAGGACATCTATTTATCTCATCAAAGAATAGAACACCGTTATTAGCCTTAAAAATTTTTCCAGGTGTAAATGCTTCTATGCTTAAAGAACCAAATTTTAAAGCTTTTAAAGGATCAATATCTCCAATCAAATCTTCAACTGTTAAATCTGGACTTCCTTGTATTCTTATGAATCTTTGAATTCCTTTTATTTTTTTTGTATTTACTTTACTAGATCTACATTTAGGACATAAAGGTAAATCAGGAAGACAATTATAATTACAATCATTTACTGTAATTTCTGGTAATAATTTAGATACATTTTTAGCTAAAGTAGTTTTACCTATTCCTGGAGGGCCAATTATTATAACATTTCTTTGCATTATTAAGGCAGACAATAATTGTTTTTTTGTATTATCTTGGCCTATTATGTCTGAAAATTTACTTATTTCTATGGTTTTAAAGTTGGCTATCATGGGCTTAGTTTAAAGAAAATAGAGTTTTTAAATTATTCTATAAATTAGTAAATTATAAATATCTAAATATTATCTAATAAGTATGCCTAGAAAGCTTAAAAGAGCTAGTAGCTTACCATTTATTAAGGGTTATTTAGAAAGATATAAAAAAGATAAAAAAGAATTAAAAGACTTAAGAAATTTAAAGAAAGTAGCTAAAGACAGTAATTTAGATAATTTTGGAGAGCAAATTAAATTAATAAATCAACGTGTAAAGTTCTTAAAGAATATAGAAACTGAGATTAATTTAGAAATGGCTCAAACAGTATATAAATATAAAAATGATGATTATGGGTTAAATATAGCATTAACTTTATATCCAAATTTAAATAATACTAAAGATTGGCTAACTGCTGTAACAGTTCTTGAGTATTGTGAGTGGAAAATTAATAAAGAAACTACTAATAAGTAACTACAAATAGAAAGATTTATAAAGGGTTAATTATTGCTATTTTATTATACTTATAAAGATGTTTTAGAGGGAAAAAATGAAACTGGGAATTGTGTCAGATATACATGAAGATTATGAAAGTTTAGAAAAAGCATTAGATTTCTTAAGTACTAAAAATCTTGATCACCTTATAATTCCAGGTGATTTTGTATTAAAACCTTATACTAAAGAAGATTATAAAGAGTTACAAGAAACAGAAAATGAACAATACTTTCTAAATAAAATTTTGTCTAATATGAAAAATACATTTACAGAATCAAGAAAAATTCTAGATAAATCCCAATTACCTTATTATCTTGTTCCAGGAAATTATGATGGAATAAACATTGATGAAATTTTTAAAGATAAAAATATAGATGGTAAAAAACAAAATATAAATGGACTTACAATATTTGGTTATGGGGGTGCTGATGCTTATGCTCCTCATATGAGTTTCTTAAGTGAGTTTATAACATCATATGATCATAATAAACTAGGGTGGTTATTAGAAGATAAAAATCCTAATATTGTACTATTGCATAACCCACCATATAAACTATGTGATGATATGTATGATGGAAGAAATGTTGGAACGCCGGCTGTAAAAACCTATTTAACTGATAAAATGAAAGAAAATAAAGGTGAAGAACCAAAATTAGTTATAGCAGGACATATACATGAGGCAGGTCCAACAGGAAAAAATCCAAATGGAGTTAAAGGTGTACAAAGGTTTGGAAATACAGTTATAGTAAACCCAGGTAATGTAGGAAGGTTTGGTCTTTTTGAGTTTGGAACCTTAAAACCAATTATTCCTATGGATAAACTAGAATATGGGACTTTTTCAGAAGTAGACATTAATTCTAATGGTTCCGTAGAAAAAGTAACTCATTATAGTGTCAAAAATCCTGAAAAAAAGAATAATGAAATAAAGAAATTGGAGGAAATTGTTTTTTAATTAGAAATGGCAATAGACGAAAAAAACTATAAGGAAAGAGATGAATTTCATTTTATAGGTTTAAAGAATTTAGATAAATTTGTATTCCATAGTAATCATGATAGACATGCTCTTATTTCTGAAAAATATAACATACCTAATGGATTATATGATGTACAAGCAAATGGTTTTTACTTTAAAAATGGGTTTCCTACAGATAATGAAAAGAAACCAACAATAATAATTAAAAGTCCTTATTTATTTTCTGAATATAATCCTAATCTTAATGTAAGTTTATCTGAGTTTGGAAGACTTTCTAGACAAGCCCAGGATAATTTTTATTACTCATTAAATATTTTAAAAAACTATGTTAACCCTAAAACAATGGTTAAGATAGAAAACTTTGATAATAATAGTTTACAATCAAGAAAAGTTGATGTTGGTACACTTGAAGATTTATTAAAGGGCAATGGGAGTTAAAATGATTTCAGCAAGTCAACGACAAAATTTGGATGTAGACTATATAAAATTTATAGTAAATAGGGATATAGAGAATAATTTGAAAGCTTCTGGTAAGGACTATTCTGCAGAGATAGGTTTTATAGTGAATGGATATTTACAAAATCCTGATGATCAACTAGCCTTATGTTTGCCAGCTTTATTAGGTCGTACAAATCTTGAAAACACATTAATGAAAGAAAAAGGAAAGATGGTTTCTTTGGAAGGAACTAGTAAATGTGGTATTTATATTAATGAACTTTATAAAAAAGGAGATACAAAAGGATTAAATGAAATAAAAAAATATGCTGAACAACTTATGATTAGGGTTTCCGAAATATGATAATACAAAACTTTAAATAGTAAAAATAAGAAATTAAAATAAAATGACTAAGAAACAAGAACAAAAAATACCTGAAGAATTACAAGAAAAATTCAAACATATAAAAAATAAAGTTGAAACTCTAAAAACAAAAATTCTTAAAGAATTTGATAAATATGTAGTAGGTATAGCTTTATTGCCACCAAAAAATATAGAACGTGAAAAATTTAGAGTAAAAGAAGAAGAGGATAAAGAATTAAGTCCTGAAGAAATTGAAAAATTAAAAAATCAAATTAATGTTCTAGTTCTTGTAGATGATTCAGACACTAAAAAGATGACTAAAGAGGAGTTAAGTGATAAATTAAATAAAATCATAGATAAATTTGCTAATGATATAGATAAAAATCTTAACCCACAAGTAATTTTATTAAATGAATTAAAAGAAGCTTGTTTTGATGGAAAATATGAAATTTTACAATTAATTGCTATGAGTGCTATTCTTCATGATCCTAAAGATTTATTGGCTGCTTTAAAGATAGCTGAAGTTCATAAAGCAATGGTTATTAAGAAATTTGAGAAATATGTTGTTAGTTATGTTGCTGCTGGTTCTTTGTTTAGAGGAGAAAAAAGCAATGATATAGATGTTTATGCTATTATAGATGATACTGATGTAAAAAGAATGCCTAGATTTGAGTTAAAAGAAAGATTAAGAACAATGATAATAACTCAAGGATATGAAGCTTCTGAAATTACTGGAGTAAAGAAATCATTTCATATTCAAGTTTATATTTTAACTGATTTTTGGGAATCAATTAAAGATGCTCATCCTGTAATATTTACTTTTTTAAGAGATGGTGTTCCTTTGTATGATAGATCTGTATTTACACCATGGAGATTATTACTAAACATGGGAAGAATAAAACCAAGTGCAGAAGCAATAGATATGCAAATGGATGTAGGTGAAAAATTATTAGATAGAGCTAAAAAGAAATTATTGGGAATAGCTGCCGAAGATGTTTATTATGGTGTATTAAATCCTAGTCAAGCAGCCTTAATGTTATATGGGGTAAATCCACCCACACCTAAAGAAACTTTAACTTTAATGGAAGAGATTTTTGTAAATAAAGAAAAATTATTAGAGCCAAAATACATTAAGATATTAAGAGATACAACTAGGTATTTTAAAGATGTGGAGCATGGAAAAATAAAAGAAATTTCTGGAAATCAAATAGAGAAATTAATTAAAGATGGCGAGGATTATTTAGCAAGGATTAAGAAATTATTTAATCAGATTGAAAAAAGAAAAGAAACTGAGGATATAGATAATATTTATGATGGTTGTGTAAAAATAACAACTGATTTATTAAGATTTTCTAATGTAGAAGTAACTAATTTAGAAAAAGATTTTATTAATTTCTGTAAAAATAATTCTATACCTCAAAGACTAGTAAATACTTTTAAAGAAGTTATGAAAGTCAAGAAAGAAAAAAGAAAATTAAGTAAGACAGAAATAGAAAAATTAAAGAGAGAATCTCGTGACTTTATGCGTACTTTAGTTGAATTTTTACAAAGAAAAAGAGGATTTGAATTAGAAAGAGTAAAAGTAAGATTTAAGCATGGGGACAAAATTGGAGAATTGATTTTATTGGATGGAGTTGCTTTTATTACAGCTGATGTTAATGGTAAGGAAAAGGAAATAAGTAAAAGTAAGATTTTGGATGATGGAAGTTTATCCCATTTTGTTAAATCTAATGTAGAGGAATTAGAAGACCATATTAGTAAAGCTAAGATACCTGAAAAAGTTTCTATAAAGGAAAAAACATTTGAATCCTTAAAAGAAATTTATGGTAAAGACGTAGAGATATTAGTTAATTATTAAAGATTTTTTACATACTCTTTTAAAGGATTAAAAGCAATTTTTGTCCATTCTTCAACTTTATATTTATGATCAGAACATATTTTTTCTAATTCATTTATTGTTTTTAAATTACCACGTTTAATTTCAGATCCAGGAATAATAATTCTGGCATTTGTTTTTAGTAAATATAAAATACCAAAATGAACTTTTCCTACATCATCACTATCATTATTTATATATCCCAATGGTTCTATTTTTTTAATTTTACCAATGATATCTATTTCTTCTTTTAGTTCACGTTTAAAACTTGTTAGAATTACATTCTTAGACTTTCTGTCAATTTTATTTATGTGCCCACCTATTCCTATAGAAAATTTGCCTTGCAGTCTCTTTTCTGAGTATTTTTTATCCTCTAATGCACGTTGGTAACTAAAAACAGTTCTTAACTCGTCATTTAATATAACTGCATATGCTATTGGTTGTTTATAATTTGTATTATTTTCAACGTCTTTTCTTGGTAACCATTTAAAATTTTTTAAAATTCTTGATTCAAAGTCTTTTTCATTATGAGGCTTGAATCCCTCAAAATAATCTTTTTTAAATAAATCTTTTTTATTAATAACCATTATTATTTCATCTTTTTTCATAATGTTTTTTTTAATAGAGAAAAGTATTTAAAGCTATTCTTAAGGCAATTTTGTTATGGAAGGAATTATTATGAATTTTAGGATTGGAAGACATACTAAGAGTAATAATCAGATGATTGTAAAGGTAAATGATATAGATAGTAAGGAAAAAGCTTCTCATTTAGTGGGCAAAAAAGTAATTTGGGAAAGTCCAGCTAAAAAACAAATTATAGGAATAGTAAGTAAAGCTCATGGTAATAAAGGGGTTTTAAGAGTTAAATTTGAAAAAGGAATGCCTGGTCAAGCTATTAATACTAAGGTTGTTATTGAATAATCCTTTAAATAGAAAATCTTATAAACTATTTATCTTAAAAAATTATTGATTAAAATGGTAGGACTAAGAAAAGGTATATGTTACAGGACAGTAGAAAGACCTTATACAAGAAAATCTAAGTTTAAGAAAAAAGGTTATGTAAAGGCATTTCCAGATACCAAGATTTCTAGATATATAATGGGAGAGAAAAATAAACAATTTCAATACAAAGTATCTTTGATTTCTAAGGATAATTTACAAATAAGAGATAATTCTATAGAAAGTGCAAGATTACTTGTAAATAGAGCTTTACATGAGAAATTAGGACCAACAAATTATATGTTTAGAGTAAATATGGTTCCTCATCATGCTTTAAGGGAAAATAGAATGTTGGGTGGAGCTCACGCTGATAGATTACAATCAGGAATGGCTCACTCTTTTGGTAAAGTTATAGGAATAGCAGCTCAAGTAAAAAAAGGTAAAGAAATGTTTACTGCTTATGTTAATCGTGAAAACATAGAGACAGCAAAAGAAGCATTAATGAAAGCTAACCCAAGATTACCAGGAAGAGCTACTATAAAAATAGAGTCTTTATTAGGGCCTATTTCTAGCTAAAGTTTTAATTTCATCTTTTATATCATCTAAATTAGTAGTGGTTAAACTTAATTTTAATTTTTCTTTATTTGCCCTTATTTTTTCTATTCTGTCGTTAATTATTTTTGTTTCTGATTCAAGATTATCGAGGTCTTTTTTAATATTAAGTAAATTTAATTTATTTACTATTTTTGCTTTTTCATTGTTTAATTTACTAAATTCACTTCTTAATTTCTTTATGTCTTGGTCATTAAAGCTGTCTATTATTTTCATAATTTTATTTATTTTTTCTTCTTTATCTTTTATACTTTCTTTTAAAATTTCTTCTTTTAATTTTTTTAATACAACTTTAATTTCTAGGTCTTTATCTCCCACTAAAGTTTCTGCTGGATAATTAATATAATTTTCTATTAATCTTTCATGTTCTATGCTTATTTTCTGGAATTTTCTTAATATTCTATATAAAGGGCTGAAGAAATCTATAATATTATTTTTTACATCTAATAAATCTTTATCCATCTTTTCTAGCTCATCATTTAGATTTGAATAATCTTTAAATTCTTCACTTTTCTTCAATGCATTTATTTTTTCTTCTATTTCATTTAGATTATCTAATTCCTTTTCCTCATTTAATGATTCTTGAGCTATTGAATTATTTATATGGTCTTTATCACTTATTTTTTCTTTGTATTCTTGATGTAAACTATCTAATTTTTCTACATAATTTATCTCTTTGTTTTTCATTATTCTTTCTTTTAGATTTCTGCTTAAATCATCGAGAGATTTAAGACTTTTAGCGACCTCTTTAGCTTCTCCAAAAATATAACTTGTAATATGATAATTTTTAGCTGTTCTTTTGCTTATATCATCTAAATCTTTTTGAAGCAAATCACAATATTCAAGAGCATTTCTATAATTTAATTCTTTTAGTCTTGATTTTTCTAGAAATAAGCTTAATTGTTTAAGATAATTTTCACGATTACTAGTAATTATTTGAGATTCTTTTTTACTTATATAAACGTTTTTGTCTGTACCAGCTCTTTGCAATTTCTGTATACTTTGTTTTAGATTGTTAAATGCACCATCTATATTATTATAAATAGATTTTATTTCATTATGGGTATTTCTTAAAATAATTTCTTTTTCTTTTTCTACAAAATTATCAATATTATTAAAGTCAATAGGTAGTTCTTCTACTTCTTCTACTTGCTTCCTTCCAAAGATCCTGTCAAAAAACCCCATATTAAGTAGTAATAACAACAGGTATTTAAATATTTGGTGTAGGTTTACTAATATTTTTAATTTCTCTATAAGCTGAAATCCCAACTACTTGAGGGCCCATTAAGTATATTGAAACTTCTTTACCAATTAACTTTTCGAGTCTAAAAATTTCTAAATCATTAAATAATCTTTCAATATCTTTAAGATTTGTATAAGTTAAAGTATAATTTGTAAGTTCTAGAACACTATTATATCTAGAAAATTCAATATTTAGTCCTAATGGGTAATTATGGTTAGGTAATGGTTTTCCAAAATATGCTTTATCTATCTTTACATTTTCAGTAGTTAACCACCATCTAGAAGGTCCTTCTTCAAGCTCTTTAACTTGTAAGGGAGTAATTGCATAATGATAATAAATCTTTAATTTATTCTCTAATGTTTCTGCCATCTTAACCACTATAAATATAATAAGATATATAAATTTATTTATTTGTAGCCAAATTTACCTTTTAAAGGAACAAAAATAAACCCTCCTAAATGTTCTTCTTTATAATCATTTTCACTGATTTTTGTAATTTTAACCATTTCTTGGCTAAAGCTAGAACCTACAGGAGCTACTAAAATCCCATTTATTTTTAATTGTTCTAATAATGGCTTAGGTATAAAAGGGCATGAAGCTGTTAAAATGATTCTATCATATGGAGCGTTTCTTGAATGTCCTTGACTGCCATCTCCATGAATTATTTTTACATTATTTAATTTAAATTTCTTAACATTGTTTAAAGCAAATTCATAAAGTTCTTTAATGATTTCTATACTATAAACTCTTCCTGGTTTTACTATATAGGCTATTAAAGCTGCATTCCATCCTGATCCTGATCCAATTTCAAGGACTTTATTTCGTTTTTTTAAATCTAAAATATTTAACATAAAAGCTACTGTATATGGCTGTGAAATTGTTTGGTCTTGACCTATATGTAAAGGATAATTGATATAAGCTTCATTTATTTTATCCTTAGGAATAAATTCATGTCTTGGTATAGCACGCATAGCATTAAAAATTACTCCATTGTTTACCCCCATATGTTTAATTTCATCTATGAGAAATTCTAGTTTATTTTTATAATCCATAACCATATTAACAGAAACATTTATATAAAGTTATTTATTAATTTTATAAAAAAGAGAAAATGGCAAATATAGCATGGTTTAAGGAAATTTCTAAGAATGATATTGGTTTAGTAGGCGGGAAAGGATTAAATTTAGGTATAATGTATAATTTAGGATTGCCTGTACCTCCTGGATTTGTAGTTACAGCTCAAGCTTATAAGGATTTTTTAATAGAAACTGCTTTGTATGACGATATTCTTGAATTATTACAAGGATTAGATGTAGAAGATACACAAAAATTAGAAGAAACTGCTCAGCATATTCAAGATATGATTATTGCAGAAGAAATGCCTGAGCAAATTAAAAAAGATATAGTGGAAGCGTATAAAAATTTAGATATAAATACAGATGTTTTTAAGAGTGTAAGTAAAATTGCTTTGGATATAATTAAGGCTGGAAGAGATAAACCTTATGTTGCTGTACGCTCTAGTGCAACAGCAGAAGACTTGCCTCAAGCTTCATTTGCGGGCCAGCAAGCTACTTTCATTAATGTTAAAGGTAATAAAGAAGTTGTAGCAGCAGTCCAACAATGTTGGGCTTCTTTATTTACAGCAAGAGCTATTTATTACAGAGTTAAGAATAATTTTCCACATGAAAAAGTTTTGATTGCAGTAGTTGTCCAAAGAATGATTAATTCTGAAGCTGCTGGTGTTGTGTTTACTGCTAATCCAAGTACAAATAATACAGATGAAATTATGATCGAGGCTGCTTTTGGTTTTGGTGATGCTGTTGTTGCTGGTTTAGTTAACCCCGATAATTATATAGTTGACAAGGAAACATTAAATATTAAACATAAAAAAATAAATAAAAAAGATTTTATGTTTATTCGAGATTATGTACTAAATAAAACAGTAAAAAAACCATTATCAGAAGAAAAAGCAAATAAACAAGTTTTATCTGAAGAGCAAATTAAGAAATTAGCAGAGTTAGCAAAAAAAATAGAAAGTCATTACAAAAATCCTCAAGATATAGAATTTGCTGTAGAAGAAAATAGACTTTATATTGTACAAACAAGAAGTATTACTACACTACATAAAAAAGAAGAAGAACATGAAGA
>CAYHUM010000022.1:0-13653 GCA_964359945.1 Candidatus Woesearchaeota archaeon
TTTTTAAGAATTATATGAATTTTTTTAAGTTGCTCTTCTTTATGTAGTTCATTATATGATTTAGCTATTTCATCATAGAATTTCATATGTATCGTAGAAAGTTTTAAATATCGTCCTTTAAATAATTTGTCTGTTGGGCCTGTAGCTCAGCCTGGTCTAGAGCATCGAATGTGCTTGATTAATTTCAGCATATGTGTAGGTCTTATATGGCCAACTCTTGGCTTAGGTTAGCCGAGGGTCCCCAGTTCGAATCTGGGCAGGCCCACTTTTTATTTTTTAATAAATTTTAGCTTTATGAAGTCATACAAGGCAGCAAGTGTAAATACAATCTGCAGAATGATGAAAATTAATTCTTTTATATAAATACTATAAATTGCAAGGCAGATTCCCCCAAAGATATAAAAAAGATCTTCTTTTTTTCTTTTTTTTATTAAAACTCCAATTACTATTAATACTAATCCAATAACTCCTATGATTTTAAATATATCAACCATAATTTTAGATAAATCATTAGTGTTTAAAATCTTTTGCTATACTAAATTCATAACATTTATAAATGATTTTCATTCTCAAATTTTATGCTCCTGTAGTCTAGCCCGGCCAAGGATTCGGATGTTTACTAAAAATAAGCAGAATAACCCTTTCGAGGCCGAGACGCGAGTTCAAAAATAATAACCAAGGTTCTTATCAACTCCTTGGATTAGTGAAAGTCTCGCCAGGAGCATTTTAATAAAAGAGGAAAATGGTAGAAAGTTTAACTTATTTAACGTATTTAGCAGGAATTTTTTTAGGAGGAGTTCTAATATCTTTAATATGTCACAAAATAAGACTTCCTAATGTTTTCTTTTTAATCTTATTTGGTATGGTGTTGAGTAATATAAGCTATAACGGTAAACCATTAGTTAATTTTCCTATATCGTTTATAGCAACTATAGCATTGTTTGCCTTAATCCTAATAATATTTGATGGTGGCTCTAAACTAAAACTTAAAGAAGTAGATGATTTTTCTTTGGCAGCTTTAAAATTATATTTTATGTTTGCTATTATTATAGTAATATTCTTAACACCATTAACTATGATGTTTTTTGGTGTAATAAATATTTATTTAGCAATAATCTTTTCCATAGTAATGGGAGCAACAGCAGCTGAAATTGTTTTTGTTTTATTTAAGACAGGAGTAAAAAATGATCCAATAAGGATTTTAGAAATAGAATCTTTAGTTAATGATGTCTTTGTTATTTTATTTCCAATTATGATTTTGAATTTTTTAGCTAATACAGAAGTTTCTTTTACTTTAATAGAACAATTAAAACTATTTGGGCAACAAATTATAACTGGTATTGGAGCAGGAATTATTGTTTATTTAATTTTATTTAAGATAATGAGAGTTCATCTTGTTGATGAATATACAAAAGGCTTGTCTAAACTTACTTTATTAATGAGTGCTTTAGTTACCTATGTTGTTGCTGAGTTGTTAAAAGGTAATGGAATTTTAGCTGTAACTACTCTAGCTTTATTATTTGGAAATAGTTCTTTAAAACAAAAAGCTGAGATAGAGGAAATATCAAGTATATTCTCTAATGCTCTGGAAATTTTAATATTTGTTTTAATTGGATTAGTAATTCATTTACCTTTATCATTAGGATTTATTATTACATCTTTATTTTTATATTTAGTTTATACTTTTTTAAGATATCTTTCTGTACATTTGGCTTTTAAAAAGAAGTATAATATAAAAGAAAAATTATTTATGACTTTAGTCATGCCTAAAGGAATAAGTGCTACCACTTTAGTTTTAGTCATAGCTACTTATAATATTCCTGGTATTGAGCCTATATTAAACTTATTTTTAATTTTTACGCTATATAGTATAATTGTAGGAACTGTAGCAGTTAAAATGTCTAAATATTTCTTTAATGAAACAGGATACGTAAATAAATAAAGCGAAAAGTTTAAGAATGACTTTATTTTTTTGTATATAGATAAAAATGACTACAAACTTATTAAGATTTTTTGTTGTGATGTTTTTTGCTATAGGTATATTATTCTTTGTTGGAGGCATTACTGGAATGGCTGTTGTTGATATTAATCCTCCTTATTGCTATAGTGAAGAAGCTTGTAACGTTGAAGAAGTTTGTTGCAGATTTTTTGAAAAAGAATATGGTTCATGTGCTGCTCTTGATAAATGTAGTTATATTTATGAATTAACAAGTAAATACGATGTAAGTCAATCAAATAAAAGAGATAATTTTCAATTAATAGTTGTAGGAGCTTTTTCTTTATTATTAGGAACATTTGGTTATTTACATGACAGAAAAGTAAGTAAAAAATGAAGCGTAGTTCTCGTAGATGGAAAAAGAAAGGCCAAATGCGTTGGAAGTGGCAACGTAAACGAATGAAGAGAGAAAAGAGAAAGAGAAAATTAAAAGCAGTTTAATTTTTTTTATATCTTTTATATAATATAAATGCAGCAACAATTATAAAAATAAGAATTATTATATCAATTCTATGAAATATTGGGCTTATTTCATTCCAATTTTGTCCTATTTTATATCCAATAAAAGTTAGAGCAAAACACCATGGTATTGAACCTATAAAAGTATATAAAGTAAATTTCTTAAAATTCATTTTTGCTATTCCTGCTGGTAAAGAAATAAATGTTCTTATTGCAGGTAATAATCTAGAAAAAAAAATTGCTTTGCTTCCATATTTTTTGAACCATTTATCTGCTTTTTCTATTTCATGTTTATGTATTAAAACATATTTACCATATTTTAGTACAAGAGGACGTCCACCTTTTATACCTATGAAATAAGCAATCCAAGAACCAAGAACATTTCCTAGAGCGCCCATTAAAGTTACTAACCAAATATTAAATTTTCCTTGTGAAACTAAATAACCAGAAAAAGGCATTATTATTTCACTTGGTAATGGAATTAATGCGCTTTCTATAGTCATTGCTATAAATATTCCAAAATATCCAAGAGAAGAGATTAAATTTATTATGAAATTCGTTACAAATTGTATTACTTCATTTAATATAGGAATCATAGAATTAGCTAAAAAGGAACATATTTAAAGTTTATTAATTCTCAAATTTATATGACTGGTCCTAAAAAGAGAATTCCATTTACCATTGATTATTTACATCTTATTCCAAAAGATTCTGTTATATTAGATCTTGGTTGTGTACTGGCTTTCATACTATAAACTTGGCTTTTAAAGGATATAAAATAAAGGCAATAGATAAATCTGATATTGCTTTGAATAAACTTAAAGAACATGCAATAAAACATTCTTTATTAGATAATATAGAATTAATAAATTGTGAGATAAGGGATTTTAAATTTAAAGAAAAATACTACACTATTATTTGTACATATGTCCTACATTTTCTTAAAAAGAAAGAATATATTAATATGATAAATAAAATAAAGAATAATACAATAGATAAGGGAATTAATTTTATTGCTGTATTTACAAAAGAAGGAGCTTTAAAAAGTAATGAAGGATTTCATCCATTTGATCATGGAGAACTAAAAAGTTATTACAGGGATTGGGAAATAATTTCTTATGAAGAAAAGATGGTAGAAACAATGACAATAGGTGAAGATGGAAAAAACTTAATGCATCAGGCTGCCATACTTGTTGCTAGGAAAAAATAAAATATATTAAAAATAACTTTCATTTATTTAATTATTTTTAGGTTTCTGCTATTACATACACATTTAATTTCTCTTGGAACTTGTTCTTGAATTAAGTAAGTAGCACCGCATGATTCACATTTAGCTTCCATTTTAATATATCACTCCTATAAGTATAAATTTTATATCCTTAAATCTAACTCTTTGGGGATCATTAGCTGGATTATTATCCCCTCTTGTTACAAAATAAATACCATAATCATCTTTACTTATATTAACAACTCTATGAACTACGATTCCATTAGTCCAATTAGATTCATACGCAATTACATCTCCAATTTTAATATCATTTTCGTTTTCAGGAATAATTTCTATACCATTAGCTTCTTTATCAAGTAAAGGGTCCATAGAATTACTATCTTCATAAGAGGCAACAGTTGCATTATCTACTTTAATTTCAATCTTATCTTTATAAATTTGAATTTTATCATCTGTAATTCTGTCTTTGGGAGAAGGAATATCTTTAGTTGTTATGTTAAAGAATGGTTTTTCTTTACTAATGTTCAAAACTATATCTATTATGGGAGTTATTGTTAGGCCTATTATAAAAGTTATTACAATGATTAAAAGCAATTGGTATCTTTTCATTTTAATCACTTTAAAGTGGTATAATCTATTTATAAATCTTTCTATAAAGTTATAAAGATACTAAACAATATTAAAATAAATAAGAAAAAGTTCAGTATTTAAAAATAAAATAAAGGTTTATCTTCTCTTTTTTCCACGTCGAGCCATCTTAGCACGACATATGTTACCGTTTTTGTCTATGAAGTAAAGCCAACCTTCTTGTCTTTTAACGCCTGCCTTCATAACTTTTTGGGGTTTTCCACCTTTTTTACCGCCACGAGCCATTTTAGCTCTAGAAACATCACCTTGTTTATCCATGTAATAAAGGTAGCCTTTCTCCCTCTTGACCCCTGTTCTTTTTACAACTTCAGCCATTTTTTAACCTCCTTTTAGGTTTTTATGTTAGAATAGTTAAGATGAACTTATTTATAAGGTTTTCCCTCGAGAATTATTTCTGCTTGCCTGTTTTTTCTTGGATATATGAGTCTATTTCTCTTTTAAGTTTAGGATTTAATTGCATTTTCATTAACTTTTCTTTTTGCTCTTTAAGTTTACTTACTTCTACAACATTCTGACCAACGTACTTGCAATTTTTACATTCATAAACAACTAATTTCCCTCTAGTAGTAAGGTTTATATTCGGAGAATTACATTTTGGACACAGTGCTTTTTTCATTTTAATCTTAAGTCAAGAAGTAAATAGAATTTATAAATTTATTGTTAACAACTAAGTTTAACTGATTTTTGAGAACAAGTTACGGGCTGATTACATACTAGTACAAGAGGGAAAACTTCTAATTCTTCTAAAGGACCTGTATTACTAGAATCATAGGTTGTAGAAAATGATTCAGTTGAACCTTGATTTAGGGATTTACTAAATAAAGTTGTTTCTATATTGTCTTTGCCTCTAATTTTTAATCTAAAATCATTTATTATAGTTTGACCTTTATTTTCTATGGTCATTCTTATTGAATTTAATTCAGGAATACATTCTACATTACTTACTTGAATTTCAACTTTTTGACTACATAAATTTTTACCTTGTATATCACAACCTAGTTTTTGTTGTTGTCCAAATAAAAAACCTTTATACCAGAGATAAACTAAGACTGCCATAGCAATAGCAAATCCTATTAAAAGAACAGTAGCAACTAATTGTGAAATACCTTTTTTTCTCATGTAAACCACTTTTTATTTATTAACTACATATTCTATTTAAATCTTCTGTTTTAGTTACAACTAATTTTTGATCAGGACATGAAATATTTAACGAAATCCATGGTGTAATAGTAACTTCATATAGATAACTGGATACTTCTTCAAGTTCTAATCGGTAGAGCATATTTGATCCTGGAGATAAAGGTAAATAAGGTAGAGACGGATTTGGATCAACATCTTTTGAGTCTGATTCATTTATGCCTCTTCTTGTTTCACTTTTATATATAGTAAGTTTAGTAATATTAAATGAACCTCTATTATAAATGCTTAAATTTAAAAATTCTTTAGATGGATTAAATGATGAATCTGTATATCTACAATAACTTTCTAAACTCAATGAAACTTGTGGACAATTAATTCTAGGATCTTCAAAATCTGGATTTTCAAATATTCCAATGGCCCAAAGTATTACAAATGTTCCTATAGTTATTGCAAATCCAACAAGTAGTACATAACTTATTAATTCACTTATTCCTTTTTTCATTTGCTTAATTGTATCTCAGTAATTTGATCATTTGATGCTTTTAATAATATAACTAGTCTTGGGGTTGATTGTGAAACATCAAAGCGATGGACTACTCCTGAAACTTCTAAGTCAATCCAATTCAAAGATTCTCCTGTTTGAAACGTAGAATAACTTTTATCAAAATTTTTTAAATTTACAGGAACTGAATGTATGTAACGTTTACCAGCTACAGTAATACTTACTTCATTGACTACAGCAAATTGACTATTAAATAACTCTTGTGAGGTATTTTGTGTTCTTAAAGTAATGCTAGTTTCATTTAAATAATTTTCAACTAAAATAGCATTGTTATCATTATAAACATAAACTAATCCAAGAGAAGGATTAATTGAATGTGCATATTGAATAAAATCTTGGGTAAATTCTGGAAGTACTTCTGTTACATTTTTTTTATTGTATATAGCATAATTAACAACTTTAGGACTTTCTTCAATGTAATTATCAGATAAACTAGAAAAATCATATAGGGGTAAATCTTGCCTTAATTTATTGGGCTGTAAACTAAGGCCAAATATTACTAAAGCTAGGAAAATTGCAATTATTATGAAGAATTGTCCTTTTTTATTCATTTTTATATGCTTTTTCTATAGCCAAATTATATGCTTTTATATAATTAATAACAAGGTTTTTCCAGTCTGCTAATGAAGCTAAATTTCTTGCTTGTATTTTTAATTTGATTCTTTCATCCCTAGGTAATAAAGTAAATTTATACAAATAATCTGCTAAAACTCTTACTGCTTCATCATCTCCTTTATTATATCTCTTCATTACAAAAATCCCTTCCTTATTAGATTCATCTTTATTTTTTTCTATAAAACGACCAAATCCTGCTAAATCTGTAGTAATAGCAACTACACCTGAAGCTCCTGTTTCTAAAGGAGTGTACCCCCATGGTTCATAGTAACTAGGAAAAATACCCAAATGACAACCAGAAATTGCATCGTAATAAGGTAAGTCAAGTAAACCTTCAGAACCAGTTAAATAATGTGGATAAAATATAACTTTAACTTTATCTGATTTTTCATTGTTAAGATTGGCTTCTTTAAATCCGTTTATGATGGAATCATTTTGTTCATTATTCAAATTATGTGTTACAAGTAGAGGACTACCTTCTTTACTAAATCCAAGTATCTTTCTATTGGTTTCTATTAAGAAATCTTGGTCAAACAGTTTACTAGTATCAGGCATTTTTTTACTTACTATAGAATAAATTATTTTTTGCCTTATATTGCTTATTTCAGCATCAACGCTATGCTCTATATCTGCATAAAAAGTTTTATTTTCAAGTAATGGTATTTTTACTCCTTTAATATCTGAAGGTATGAAAAAAAATGTTATAACATTAATATTAGTTTTCTCTTTTTTTAATTTTTGATTAAGATTTCCTAGAGATTTAATTAAAATATCTATACCTTTATTTCTGAATTCATATCTACCAATAATAAAGTAGAATAAGATATTATCTAAATCAATATGGTAATAAGGTAAGAAATAGTATGTTAAGAACTCTTTAATTTTTTCTTTGTTTTCCTTGTGTTTTATTGAGCCTTCTTCAAAAGTATGGAATCTTTCTAGGTCAAGCCCATTTGGTAATAATAAATCAGGCTCTTTTTTTAAGATGTATTTAGTCTCTAGAGCAGTAATTTCTGAAACCGTGGTAAAAACATCACAATGTAAAGAACAAGCTTCTTCAACTTGATGTTTTGCTTGAATTCCATACTTATATGCTTCTTGTGTTGGATTAATTTTTGTAATTACATTATACAAGTCAATACCGGATCCTGTTAAAGTTCTTCCTAACATTGTTGCATGTGTGGTAAACACAGTTGCTATCCTTACTTTATTTTTCTTTAAGTAGAGTAATGCTGCTCCTGATAACCATTCATGGAACTGTGCAACTATAATTTCTTTTTTATTTTCATAATGGAATAATTCTAGTAATTTTCCTACGGATGTTGCCCATATTGCTGGTTCATCAAAGTCATGACCAGCAGTTAAAGAATCTACTTTAAAGTCTTCCCATAACTTAGTTTTAATGTTATTTTTGTTTTTGAAGAATTCTTTAAAGTCAATTAATATTGTGTTTACTGAATCTCTAATTTGTTTTCCATAATGACAAACTATTCCTTCATTTTTTAGTTTACTGAATATTTCCTTGAATTCTTCAGTAGGCGGTTCTTCTGTAAACTCAGTTGCTGCATTCTCTCTAAAGTATGGTCCTATTTGGAAGTATCTATCTTGGTAAATCTCTAGTATCCTTTGTGTTTTAGACTTTACTACAGTATAGATTCCACCAACTTTATTACATATTTCCCAAGATACTTCGAAGAGATAGCTGGCTTTTTTATTTTCCATATTTATATTTTTTTAAGCCATTCTATTCTTCTTTTTATCTTGTGTATAGCGTGTGTTTTTGTTTTGTTTTTCTTTAACTCATTTGCTAGTCTAACATCTCCAATAACATCTTTTATCCAGTTACTGAAGTCGTTTTTTTCTTTGTTGCAATGCTGTTTAAAAGTTTCATTGCTCATTTTCTCTAGTGACTTTGCTAAGTCTTCTAAACTTCTTATCACACTTCCATCACTCACCCAGAAAACTTTATCTTCTGGGACACTACCCAATACTCTCAATGCTGCTTCTTTCGAAGAGATTCTTATTTCCATCTTTAACACCTCCTTTTTCTAATCTTTGGTTGATATCATTAAGAATGTTCATATAAGCAATAAAACATTCATAAGGACTATCATAAGGATTAAAGTATTTGTGAACATCTCCATCAGCAAACCATTTAGTACACATATAATAGAAATGATCACTTATTTGTAATTTACGCCAATCTTCAATTAATTTTTTATCTTTTGTTTTTAGTATTTTTTCTCTTAATTCATAAATTTTAGCTATGGCAGTTTGTTGCATTTTATTTCCTAGCCATGCACTTAAATCACGTTCAATATCAGCCCAAGAAACTACACTATGAATATCTAATTCTGCTACTGGTTCATATTTCTTAATTAATTCTTTGGGGGTTTTAAAATCAATATTTCTATATTTAATTAATTCATAAGGTAAATGTCTTAGGAATTCAAATATTCCAGTTGAACTCCATTGATGTTCTCCGAAGGTTTCATAATCCATGAATAAATTTACTGTTTGACCTGGAGCATTACTTACCCATGCTGCAAATTTATCTGCAGTTAAAGGCCATTCTTTCCATGATTTTTCTGAAAATCTAAAAGCAATATCATCAGACAATTTATAATTTTTAAGTAATAATTTAAGGTTATTAGTTGTTTTTGCTTTGTAAATTAAATTGGGGGAGCGCCATTCAAGAATATGATCGGCGCCCTCTGCTAGGATTCCTTTGTACCCAATTTTTTCTATAAAATTAGCAAGTTCATTATTGTATGTTAATTCTGTATTTCTGAAAACTTTTGGTTTATAATTAAATAACTCTCTAATTTTTTGGTTATGCATTTTAATTTGTTGTTTGAATTCTTTTTTTGAATATAAAAAAGCAAGAGAATGATAATAAGTTTCATCAAGTATCTCAACGCATCCAGTATCAACTAGTTTCTTAAAGCTTTCAAGTGCTTCTGGAGTAAAAGATTCAAGTTGTTCTAATACAACTCCGGTAAAACTATAAGCTATTTTGAATTTGCCATCAAACTTATTTATTAAGTCTAAAAGTATTTGATTTGTGGGCAAGTAACATTTATCAGCAACTCTTCTCATTATAGCATAATTCTTTTCATCATCAAAATAATTATGATTATTATTTACATCAAATACTGTATATTTTCTTAATCTATATGGTTGGTGTACTTGGAAATAAAAACAAACTGATGGCATTTATGTCCCCCCTATTAGACTTTGATATATTTGTATAGTTTCATATGCTGATTTTTCCCAACTAAATTTATCTAGTTCAGAATATGAATTTTCAATTATGGTTTCATGTAATTCTCTATATCTTAATAAAGCTAATATCTTATTTGTCATTTCATTTATGTCCCAAAAATCTACTCTTAAACAATTTTTAAGTACTTCTGAAACTCCACAACTTTTTGATATTAATACAGGAACTTTATTTGAAACAGCTTCTAATGCAGTAATTCCAAAAGGATCTGAAACAGAAGGCATTACATAAACATCAGCCATTTTGTATATTTTGTTTATTTCGGGACTGGAAATAAAACCAGTAAAAAATATTTTATCTGAAATTCCCAACCATGTAGCTTTTTCTATAAGGAATCTTTCCATATCTCCTGATCCTGCAATAATGAATTTTACATTTTTATTAAACTCAAGAACTTTTTTAGCCACATCTATAAAATAATCAGGACCTTTTTGCAAAGTTAAACGGCCAACAAATAAAACTATTTTATCTTTATCATTAATTAAATGTTTAGGAATATCTTGATTAATAGGTTCTACAGCATTATACACAACAGATATTTTCTCAGGATTAATATTATAGTTTTCAATTATTTTTTTTTTGGTGTAATTACTTACTGTAATAATTTTATCTGCTTCTTGCATTCCTTGTTTTTCTATTCTATAAACTTCGGGATTAGCACTTAAACCACCTGTTCTGTCCCATTCTGTAGCATGAACTTGTACAACTAAAGGCTTTTTCTTTATTTTTTTAAGGTTAATGCCTGCTGGAAAAGTCATCCAATCATGACAATGTATAACTTCAAATTCTTCTTCATCTGTTACTTCTAGAACTTGTTCTGCAAATCTATGAACTTCCTCAAACAAGTCTTGACCATATAACATTAGATTATGGCCATGTGATTTAAGAAAAGCATACATATCAGAATAACTTTTGGATGTTAAATAAGGTTTAAGTAAAGAAGAAACTCTTTTTAATTTTAAATTTGGGGAATTAGTTACTATAATTTTTTTTAAGAAATCATGCTTAATATCATGAGGTCCATTAGGCATTACAAATGTTACTTTGACACCATGTTTTGATAAACCTTTGGAGAGGCCATAACAAGCTGTACCTAAACCTCCAGAAAAAAATGGGGGAAATTCCCATCCTAGCATTAATACATCCATTATTTATCCTCTTTTATTAATAATTTAGAAAAATCAAGGAAATATATAAAGGTTGTGGTAGTTTCTGTCGAAAAATGAAAAATAATTTTGTTATTCCATTATTTTTAATTTTAATTTTGTTATCTTCTCTTATTTCTTTTAATATATTAAAAATTAATAACCTATAATAAGCTCTACCATAAAGTCTTGATCAGCGTAAATAGGATTTAAATTAGGAATGTAGACCCATGGAATTAAGTTTTCTGGGGTAGTAGGAGCATCATTTGTTGTATTATCATAATAAGAATTTGATCCTGGTTTTGAATTATCCATAGCAATGCTCATTCTACTTGTTAGTTCACGAGGTTCGTACCACATTACAATATTATAATGATCTGAATAATCTACTGGATTAATTTCTTTACAGTATCTTCTATCATAAGTTAAACTAGTTTCTATTTGACTATCTGGTATAGAATAAACTGCATTATCATTTACTTTAAATTTAAATGCCCCAATTTCTTGGCCAGGAGTTTCATCCCTTATCCAGAAACAAAAAGTAACATTAATTGGATTAACTACTGGTATTACTGAACTTGGGAATAAAATTCTTGCATCACTAACATTATACAAATCATAACTGTCATTCCATGCATTATCATGATAATTAACATTAATTGTAACGCCTATGCCTTGACCTTGTTTTAAAGTTTCAACTATAGAAATTAAAGATCCTGAAAGTTGATGTTCTATTTGACTAGTAGATTTATATTTTACATTTATTTTTCTTATTATTTTATTACCTACATTACCATTACTACAATTTTCAAATATTAGCACAAGTCTTTTACCTGAACTAATATTAAAATCAGTTATGGGGGAGCATTTTTCTATGGTAAAATTTATTATTGTTAAATTTTCAGTCATTCTATTTGCTAAGACTAAAGCTATATTAGTTGAGGTAACTAAATTTTCTTGACAAGTCAATCCAGGAATTAAATTACATGAAGCAGGTAAAATAGTTTCGGGCTTGTATGTATTATAAATAATATAAATAGCTATACCTATTATTATTAGTAAAGCCCATCCATAAGTCATTAAGAATTCAAATGATCCTTGTGCTTTTATGTTCTTAATTTTTTCCATAATACTATTCCTATTATTAAAATTATTATTGCTAGAATTATTAAAAATAAATTATTAAACTTATATTTAGATAATATAATTTCAGGTTTTTCTTCTATTACTTGGCCTGTAGGTGTATATGAATCATCTGTTAAAACAAATTCAGTTGTATTTGTATCTGGATTAAATTTTGGTAATATGGAAGGAGCAGCACCCTCAGCACCACCTCCTTCACCATTACCATTACCTGTATTAACATTTATATTAACATACCACCTAAATTCAATTTTATATGGAGTAGCATCATCAGTCATTAAAACTGAAGTGTATGTTCCAATTACCGGATATGGACCACAATATTGACGTTCTACATAAACAAAATAATCATTATTCAAATAAGCAATATTGATAGGAGTAACATATCCTTGAAAATTCTCAAAACCAGTTGGACCAGGAATTCCTAAAGTAGCTCTGTTTCTTTCAAGGAAGTCATTTGCATTTTGAATTGCTTGATCATCTGATATTATGGAGTAACCCTCTATTGGTCCTGGTCTTGGTTTAGAAATTACTCTTACTAATGCACCTTGATCATAATATTGATTTACATTCCATATTTCTTGATCTAGAACAATTGTATTATCTTGTTGAAGTCCAGGCATTGACCAATCAGAAAATTGGCAATCTATTGCATTTACTTTTATCAAAGTTATAAAAATGATTATTAAAAACAGAATCACTCTTTTTTTCATGAATATTTTAAAGAAATCTTAATTATATAAAACTTTCTAACTTTTTTCACGGCCATTATTCATTAAGATATTTTTTATTTTAGAAGCATGTCCATTTAACTTTATAACGTATTTTTTAAGTGCTCTAAAGAATGGTCCTGAATATATAATAGTTAATAAAATTGATCCTATAAATACAAGAGCATCATAACTTGGTCTTGACCAATAATTACATATAAAACCAGGTGTAGTACATGTTAAAATTAATCCAAATTCATCTATTACTTGTCCTAAGCCAAGTCCAAATAAAACAGCACTAAATTTAAACATAGATTCTTTATTAGTTACAAGAGCAATCCAATTTGAAATTGCAATTAATCCAATTCCATAAAAGAAATGATGAATTTGATAATCCTTTATAAAAAGTGAATTACCTGGAAAAACTAAAACACTTAATCTTGCTAAACCAAATGAAATTAAAATTGAAATAAAAATAAGAAATGGGGTGAATTTATCTCTTTTTATTATATCTTTGTAGAGTAAACTCTTTAGATCTTTAATGAATTTTGGTATAACCATATTTTTTGATTTCTTTTTTAGTATATAAATTTATTGAAATACGCCGAGGACGGGAGTTTCATTAAGGGTTGATAAGGGTTTACCCTTATTTTTGAACCCGCAAGTCCTTTCGGACACAAGCTTAGCAGGCTTGCGCACTACCAGGTTATGCGACCTCGGCATA
>CAYHUM010000023.1:0-13181 GCA_964359945.1 Candidatus Woesearchaeota archaeon
AGATTATATGAAGATATAGCCCAACAACATATGATGGATATGTATCCAGGATTAAGAAAAATGATGGGAGGTTCCTAAATGTCAATAACAACAATTATACATTCAGCTCCTTTTACAAGTATTTTAGTTATTTCATTTTTAATTACGCTATTTACAACTTTAATTTATAAATATACAACTAACCAACAACACTTAAAACAAATTAAAGAAGATTTAAAAAAATTTAGACAAGAAATGAGAAACTATAAAGATGATCCTAAAAAAATGATGGAAATTCAAAAAAAATCCATGGAATTAAGCATGCAATCAATGAAAAGTACATTAAAACCAACTTTCATAACGATGATACCATTATTACTTGTTTTTGTATGGTTATCAAATGTTTACAAAACAGTAAATGCAAATAATATTACAGGAGCAGTTACTGCAGGTAAAATAATGGTTCCTGTATTTTCATTTAGTATAGGTTGGATATGGGTTTATATAATTTCTTCAGTAATCTTTAGCATAGTGATAAGAAAAATACTAAAGGTTTATTAAAATGCATCAAAGATCAAGATCATTAAGAAGAGTAAGAATAAAAACTCCAGGTGGACAAACAAAAATATACTATAAAAAACCAAAACCTGGATTAACTACATGCAGTAATTGTAAAATGCCTATTCATGGAGTTCCTCGTATGTTTAGCCATAAATTTAGAAACTTACCAAAATCAAGCAAAAAACCAAATAGACCATATTCAAACCTATGTTCTCAATGTATGCGCTTGATGATAAAAGAAAAAATTATGCAATAAAATGGAAATTGGTCGTGTATGTGTAAAAATAGTAGGAAAAGATGCAGGCAAAACTGTAATCGTTGTAGATAAAATAGACAATACTTATGTTTTGATAGACGGTAATGTAAAAAGAAAAAGATGTAATATAAAACATCTTGAACCATTACATAAAATACTGAAAATAGAAAAAGGAGCTTCTACTGAAAATCTTATTAAAGTTATGAATGAAAATGGGATAGAGGTTAAAGAAGTTAAAGAAAATAAAGCACATAAAGAAGCAAAAGAAACTAAAAAAACTAAAGAAGATGAACCAAGAAAATCAAAAAAAGATTCAAGAAAAGTATTTAGAGCTACAAGTACTTAATTCACAAATAAGGCAAATAAATCAAGAGCTTTCTTTACTTGATTCACAATTAATAGAAGTTAAAAGAGTAGAAGAAAATCTAGAGGATCTTAAAGAAGTAAAATTAAACACAGAACTTTTAACGTCTTTAGGTCCAGGAATTTTCATTAAGACTAATCTAAAAGATAATAAAGAAATTTTAGTTAATATTGGCGTGGATGTGGTTATAAAAAAAGATATTGACTCAGCTATGGATTATGTTAAAAAACAAGGTGATAAAATAGAATCTGTAATAAAAGAAATAGAACAAGAATTAAATAGAATTAATATTAATGGTGAAAAACTGCAAGAAGAACTTAATACCTTAATGAAAGAAGATAAATAAATTTATATAATATTCTTACTTATAAATAATATGAATAAGGAAATTTTAAAATACTACTCTAGAAAAGATATACAAAAAGAAATTCTAAAGATTTCTGAAAACCGTGAATTTGTACCAAGATTTATTGATTCTTTTGGTAAACGTCCAGATGTAATTCAATATGAATCTGATGTTCTAGAATTAGCAAAACAAGGAGCTACTTCATTTAATGTTTCTGAAGAACTCTGGAAAAACCCATTACAACTTAAATTAGGTATGTCAAAAAAAGAATTAGATGAACTAAGAGCAGGATGGGATTATATAATAGATATTGATTCGCAAAACTTAGATTATTCAAAAATATTATCATCCTTAATAATAGATGCTCTAAAATTCCATGATATAAATAATGTTTCTGTGAAGTTTAGTGGTAATCTTGGATTTCATATAGCTATACCTTTTAATTCATTCCCAGAAAAATTTGGCAATCAACAAACTAAGTTATTATTCCCAGAAGGTCCAAGAATAATTAGTTCTTATCTAAAAGAAATGATTAAAGAACATTTAAAAAATAAATTTTTAGAATTAAATGAAATAGAAGATCCCTTTAAATTTGTTAATATAGATACAATTTTAATATCAAGCAGACATTTATTTAGAAGTCCTTACTCAATAAATGAAAAATCAGGATTAGTTAGTATTCCTATAAATCCAGATAAAATTTCAAAATTTGATATAGAACAAGCTAAAATAGAAAATGTTAACACAAAAATTAAGTTTTTAGACTTCAATGATAATAAAGATGAAGCTAAAAATCTAATAATACAAGCATTTGATTGGAATTTAAAACATAAAAAACTTGAAATACAAGGAAAAAAAGAAGTTCCTAAGACTTATGAAGTTGGTAACTATATTGTTACTGAAGAATTATTTCCTCCATGTATAAAGAAGATTCTAGAAGGTAAGTTAACTGATGGACGTAAAAGAGCATTATTTATTTTAATTAATTTCATGAAGCATATGAATTGGAATATTAGCGATATAGAAAATTTCATTATTAATTGGAATAAAAAAAGCATTAAACCTTTACCTGAATCTTATGTAAAGAATCAAATTAATTGGCATAAAAAACAGAAAGAAAAAAGATTACCTCCTAATTGTAGTAATCCCAGTTATTATGAAAATATGGGAATTAAATGCAGCCCTGAAATATGTGATAGATGTAAAAACCCAGTAAATTATAGTTTAATTAGGATTAAATCTTCCACTAATAAAAATACTAAAAGTAAGAAAAAGTAAAGGTTTATAAATTATATTTTTTATAGATTTAATATGGGAAGAATAAAAACTAAATTAATCAAGAGAACAGGAAATTTACTCTTTAAAACTCATAAGAAGAAATTTGATACTGATTTTGATCATAACAAAAAAGCAGTAGAACAAGTTGTTACTATGCCTTCAAAGAAAATGAGGAATGTATTAGCAGGGTATTTAACAAGATTAGTAAGAATAGAACAAGAACGTAAGAGATAATAATTAATAAAAAATTCTAAAAGTTTATAAACATAAAAATCTTATATGGAACATGTCCTTTAAGAATAAATATACACTAAACGAATATAACAAAGCAATAGAACTTCATAAACAAGGCCTTGGTAGTTTAAAGATTTCTAAAATTCTTGGTTACGACACAAGAAACGCTATTGAAGATTGGATAAATAAAAGCAGAAAACCATACTATTTCTCTGAAGCTAGAATTAATGCTTGTAATTCTAAAGAGAACGTAGAAAGAATGAGAGCAATGAATAAAATTACACAACCCAAAGCAGTAAAAATAGCAGCTGAATTAAAAACTAAAAAACTTCCAGAAAATGCAAAAATTTTGAGTGAAAAATTGGCCTATATCTTAGGTGTAATCTATGGAGACGGTCATGTTTCTGTTAGACAAAGAAGAGTAATCTTAGGAGCTACTGATGAAGATTTTGTACTAAACTTTAAAGCAAAAATTGAAAAATGGAGTGGTTTTAAAGCTAGATTTTTCACTAGAAAACAAAAAGATGATCATTATATAAAAGGTAGAAAAATACAATATATTTCATATATTGATTCTGTAGAAGCAAGTAAATTTTTAAATAAATTTGATTTGAATAATGTTATTAAGAGTAATAAGATTATAAAAAGCTCTTTTATAAAAGGATTTTTTGATAGCGAAGGAACTGTACGTAGAATATGCAACAAAAGTAACAAATTAGGTTTAGGATGTTTTAACACTAGCTATAGTTTAATTTCATTTATGAAAGAAATTTTAAGTTCATTATCTATAGAATCAAAGATTTATAAAAGAAAATATAGGGTTTTAAATAAAGATCTTAAAAATTATTATGCTTTGTATATCTATAAAAAGGAAAGTATTTTAAAGTTTTATTCTTCTATTGGTTTTAGCATAAATAGAAAACAACAACGACTAGAAGAGCAAATAGGTTACATTAAACTAGTGGAGGAAACTAAAATGGAGAAAGAGCATAAGAAATACAACACAGAACCACACACTGTTTTTATTGGTAATAAACCATTCATGAAATTTAGATGAGTTAAGGCTCTCTAAACAAGTATTATGTAACAGGTGTGGTGATGCAGTTTACTACACAAGAAGCAAGTGAAGTAACCATAAAAGCTCGTGGAAAATTTATAGCAAGAGCAGTAGACGTAGCAGAAGTAGCAGCAAAAAGATTCATGGAAAATAATATAGAAGTAAAAGATATAAGAATTAACTCAGAAGAATTTGAGAATGAAGAAGGAAGAAAAGTACGAGTATCAAGCATAGAAATAGTGTTGAATAAGAAATAATTATTTATTTTTATTTATTGTTAAATCCAATCTTGTTTCTTGCTGCTTCCGAAATTACTTTATTATATAGATCTACTAACTCAGCTCGTTTATTCAAATAAAGTTCAATTTTAGCTTTTTGAATATTATCAGTATATTTTGAAAAAGGGGCTATGAATTCTTCATCATCTAAGTAATTTTCGTTTTTTATTAAATCCTTACTATACTTTATCCATCTAAAATTACCGAAAAATAACCATATTTCATCACGATCATCAGAGGTTTTAATGAAGTTAATTCCATCACGATTATAGTCTACAAAATAAACACCACCACTATCTCCTGCTACTAAATTTTCTATTTTGCTTTTATTATAAACTTTTGTTATTCTTTCTAGAAGTTTTTCTGAATCGTTATTAGCAATAATTTTATCATAAATTTCTACTAGTTTACCATCAGAGTGAATTCCCCTATATACTAATCTCTCAAACGTTGCGTCAGATGGATTCCTTTCTTCTATTAATCCACTTTTTTCTATTACTTCACTTTTTGTTTTAGATGAACAACCACTCAAACCAAATGCAGTTAGAGATGTTATAAGACCAGTAATTACTAAACCTTTTTTATAATTTTTCATATTAAGTAATAATAAGATAAAATTTATAAACTTATTTATTTTTTATAAAAAATGAGATAATTTTTTCTGCTTTAAGCTATTCAATAATTTACTCTTTTTTAGTATTCCTGAAATATCATAACCAAATCTTTCATCCATAAAACTTCGAGCATTCAACAATAATTCTTCTTTATTATTAAAACTCAATATTAAATTCCTCATTGCTTTCCTTGTAGCTTCTCTCGTTACCCACACACCCAAAGGAGTTTCATATTCACTAGTAATAAATCTTAATACTAAAGCACTAGCTTGTTTCTTTATTCTTCTTAAATGTTCTAATACTCCTAGCCTAGCACTATAATAACCTCCAGCAGTAATTTCAGCATAATATTTCCTTCCAAAAACACTTTCATAATCTGTCATTGAACTTAATTGTGAAGAATTCCATATAGTTTCAGGTAAATAAGTCTCGAATAATTCATAACTAAAAACTTCTGGAAATAACAAAACTAAATAATAATTGCCAAGATAACCATCAAAATAAAGTTTATAATTATTTATAGTACTATAATCTTGAATTTCATCTATAATTGACTTTCCTATTGTATCATCAACTGCAGTTATAGAAAACCTTGTTGGAACTAGTCTTCTATTTTTCTTTACTCCTAATACACCTACACTTAATAATTGACTTAATGTTTTTTCATCATACCCACTTTGATATAAATAATCTAAAGCTTCAACTGCCTTTAAATCTTTATCATAAAAAACTTTATTGATTTTATTTGGGATTTTAGGATTATTTGTAATTTTAATTTTCTTTAATTCTGCTCTTGGACCTTGAGGTAAATTGATTTTATCAAAATCTAAATTAATATTTACTTTATTTTTTAATTCTATTTCTACATCTACTGGCTTTACTGCCATTCCTATTTCTTGACTTAATTCAATTAATTTTTCACTATTTAAACTATAAACTGTAGTTTTAAATCTAGAATTAATTAAGCTTTTTCTTAAATTTATTATTTCATTTATAGAATAATAATTATTAGCCCAGTAATTTTGAGCATCATAAACCCATGCTTCTTCTTGTTTTTCTACTGGTGATAATATACCAACATTAACACTTGGATATTTTAGTTTACTACCTACAAATACACTTGGAGGAGAAGTACTATAAAGATTATCTACATTATTGAAGTTTTTTGTTTTAAAATAAAGTTCAGTACTATGAATAGGACATAATTTACCTTTACTACAGAAAACACAACTAAGCTTAACCATTTACCGTATAAAGATTTTAGATTATAAATACTTTACTGATTAGTTAGGTAAATTTATAAATTTATATAAACATAAGTGGGTTAAATAACATGGGAAAAACTTACATAAAAGAAGAAAATGGACAAAAAGTTTTGTATGAAGAGAATACTTCCCCATTCCCTTTTGGTGATAAGAAATTAGGAGAACTGCATGAGAATTGGGATGGTTCTCTTGAAACAAGAAATTCTTTTAGTGAAAACTATGAACTCCAAGAAGAAAGAAATGAGTTAGAAGAAATAGTAACTTGTATTGTTCCTGGTACTAAACCACATGATTATGATGTTAAAACATCAGGTGGTGGATCTGGAACATTAAAATGGAATTCTTGGAAGGAAAGACATGAGCTGGAAAATAATCCAACAAAACACTATTCTGGCTCTGGATCATCATATGGAGGATCTCCATATAGTAGCGGAAGCTCTAAATCGAATGGTTGGGGTAGAAGTATTGCTTTTGGTATTTTTGCTGTACTAGTAGGTATGTCTCTGGGTTTGATAGAAGATTATAAGAAGAATCCGTCTAGATATGCCTCATTTTATCAAGTTCCTGTTGTGCAATCTCAGGGTATAGTCAATAATTATAATGGGTATTACACCAAAAGAGTTCATCGTAAAACTAAAAAACAATTGCCAAAGTACGAGAAAATACTAAATGAGTCCTCTGAATTCCAGCTATTACAGAAGTACATTACGAAAATTAAAGTGGATTTATACAACGATAAAATGGCTAAAATAGCAGAAATAAGAGAAGATGAGAACAGTGATGTGGTTGTGCCAGAGGTTGATATCTACACATACGTTGAAGCTTTGGAATCTCAGTATAAGATTTATCTAGATAACATGAAAACAAAAATAAATTCTACAGTTAATGACCTTAGCGAGAAGGAAAGACGGACACTTATTGAATTGATAGATAGCGATGAGATAAGTTCAGATTCTATATATCTAGATCCGGAGTTCTGGGAAAAACAATATAATGAAAGTGTTTACATAACAGTCCACTAATTACCTTTTTATTTGATAAAAATAATATAATAATTTCTGTCCAGGGTAGATTAAATCAGGATCATTAATTTTCTTTTTATTCTTTTTATAGATATGACCCCATTTTACATCTTTATTGTACCTTAGTTCATTATTTATAGATTTTTCAATGGTTCTTGCTATTTTTGTTAAATTATCTCCTTTCTCAATCTCTACTTTATATGTGTGTCTTGCTTTTACATTTGGGATATAACAAGATTCTTCATTTGACCAAGATACACGTTTGATTTTTGCTCCTTGAGCTATTGCAGTAGAACCAAGTAATATAGTTCCAGCCAAAACAATTTCTTTTAAACTTGTTAATTTCATTTTTAAGCCTCCATAATTTAAATTTTCACGTTTTTTAGATTAAGTTCTGTTTTTATACTATCATATTCAGTTTGTAATTTTCTTAATAAATCATCTCTGTAATTATTAGATTTGTACATATGAAAAACATTGTTAGGGTCAACATAATCTTTCTTGTTATAAGTTATAAAATTGTTTGGATAATTAATAATTACCCTTACCTGATCATCTTCATCATGAAACATTCCGTTATTATGCTTATCCCAAAAAATTTTTTCTAATTTGCCCTCTTTATTTGTATAAACCTGTAACGTCAAAAGCCTAACATAACCACCAGTACCTAAATGTTCTAATTGACCACCATAAAAAACTTTAACGTATTTACCATTATGTATCTGTCCTTCATATGCTTTTTTATACCCACATCCAATTAAACTTGTCCCAATTAATGATGCTAAACCTACAGTCATAATCTTTCTTAACTTATCCTTCATTTTTTAAGCCTCCATAAATGAAAATTTTATTCTTTTAGATTACTTATACCAACTAATAATACAACTAAACCTATTAAAATGACTAGTCCAGGTAAGTTACCTACAACTAAATACAGAGCATTAAGGAATTGTTTTCCTGCAAAATTCCATGCTAAGTAAACCCAAACACCTGCCATAATTAACAATAATCCAATTATTAATTGTAATACTCCTTTCATTTTATTACCCCCTTCAATTTTAAATTAAGATAATATATATAATGTAGAAAAGCTTTTAAATATAACTCTTGCAAGACTCTTTATCATGGGGCTCTATAAATACTTTAAAAAACTAAGAAAATCAGAGGAATTTAGAAATTTATATAAAACTAGATTAATGGAATTACGTAAACAAAAAGAGTCTATAATAAGAGTTGATAGGCCTACTAATTTAATAAGAGCTAGGTCTTTAGGATATAAAGCTAAACAAGGATATGTTATAGCTAGAATTAAACTTAAAAGAGGAGGAAGACAAAGACCTAAAATAAGAAAAGGTAGACGTTCTGTACATTTTGGAAGAAAAAAAATCATAAGTAAAAGTTATCAATGGGTAGCAGAAGAAAGAACAGCTAAAAAATATCCTAATTTAAGTGTATTAAATTCATATCAAATAGCACAAGATGGAAATTATTTTTGGTTTGAAATTATTTTAGTAGATCCTGAACATCCAGTAATTAAATCTGATAAAAATATAAATTGGATTACAGGTAAAAAACATTTATCAAGAGTATTTCATGGTAAGACAAGTGCTGGAAAAAGATCTAGAGGACTTCAATAAGATTTATAAATAAGTTACTAAATTCTTTATTCTTAAATGAATAATTTATATTACATAAAACAAACAAAATACGGTCGTGGAGTTTTTGCAACACGTAATATAAAAATAGGAGAAAAAATATTTACTATGGACGGAAATAGGATTTCCAAAGAAAATTTGCATTTAATAAGTAAATCTGGAAGAAGCAGTTTAGTAGATCCATTACAAGTTTCAGAAAATAAGTTCATAAACATGATTGAACCTTATGTTTTAGTCAATCACTCTTGTAATCCAAATGCAGGTATTAAAAACGGGAATTTATTAGTAGCAATAAAAAATATAAAAAAGAATGAAGAAATACTTTATGATTATAGTAGTGTCTGGTTTGAAGGATTTATATGTAAATGTGGTCAACCGAACTGTAGAAAGTATATAGGAGACTTTTCAGGATTACCAAAAAAAAATCAAAGAAGATATATTAAATTAGGGATTGTACCAAATTTTATAAAAAAGAGAATAAAATAAATTAAAAACTTTATAAATTAATAATTTAGTTTTATTAATATGAGACAATTTAAAATATTTGAATTAAAAGATTATCAAAAAATTCTAGAATTTTATAAAACAATTGACCAAGAATATTATCCAAAATTGTCTGAACGTAGTGGTGGTTTAGAAGGTCATATTCAAAATATTATTAATCGTAATGGAAATTTTGTTTTATTTGAAGTTAATAATAATATAGAAGGTCTAGTAGGATTTTTCCCTATTGACAAAGATAGAAGAGTTGTACAGTTTACTTTATTTTCATTTAGTAAACAATATAGAAATTCTTTTTTACCTTATAGAATGGTTAAATATTTAATTGAGTCAAGGAACAGTTTAGGATATGTAAATACAGAAAAATTAATAGCAAGAACATGGTACGAAGACAGTGCAAATAAATTAGAAAGAGTTGGATTTAATAAAGTAGGAGTAGTTGACGGAGATATAATTCCAAACAGGACAAGTTATTATTTCGAGGGAAACCTAAATTTAATTATTGAAAATGTTTTAAGAAAATAAATTAGATAAATTTATTAAACTACATCCAATATTGAAATTATGTCTATAATAAATAAATTCTTCAAAGGGGTAAATAAAAAAGAGGTTGTATCTTGGGCATTTTTTGACTTTGCGAATTCTTCTTATGCCCTACTAATTCTAAGTTTTGTATTTCCAATATTCTTTAGAGAAGTTATAGCAGGTCCAGGGTATGGAGATTTTTACTGGGGACTTATAGTTAGTTTATCAATATTACTTGGTGGGCTTACAGCTCCAATCATCGGTGCTATTGCAGATTATGACTTAAGGAGAAAGAGTAAATTTATTTTGTTTACTTTGATTGCTGTGATAGGAACAGCATCATTATACTTAACTAAGTCAAATATGCTACTTATTGCTTCTATAATTTTTATTGTAACTAACTTGTTCTTTGAATTAGCACAAACATTATATGACTCTTTTCTAAATCAAATTTCTACTAAAGAAACAGCTGGTAGAATTTCAGGATTTGGTTGGGGTCTAGGATATATAGGTGGATTAATAGCTATGTTAGTTCTAAGACCATTTTATGCACAAGGTTTTGAAGGAAGTCTAGAATCAACATATAGATTAACATTCCCCTTGGTTGCATTGTTCTTTTTAATTTTTTCTCTGCCTTCATTTATTTTTATAAGAGAGTCTAATATACTAAAGAAAAAAGAATCTTTACTGAATTTAATAAAAATAGGGTTTAGTAATGTAATAAAATCAATAAAAAATATAAAGAAACATAAAAATATAGCTTTATTTCTATTAGCATTTTATTTTATGAATGATGCCTTAGTTACTTTCTTTTCATTTGTTCCTATATATGCAAATACTACATTAAAAATGTCAATATCAGAAATAACTATATTATTAGTAATAGTCCAATTAATAGGATTTCCTAGTGCTTTATTTTTTGGATTATTAAGTGATAGAAAAGGGGCTAAAAAGATTTTATTATTCACTCTTACCATATGGTCACTAATAGTAATACTAGGAGCTCTTGCTCAATCAAAACTATTATTTTATTTTGTAGCAATTTTAGTAGGGATAGTTATAGGATCAAGTCAGGCAATTGCCAGGTCTTGGTTTAGTAAAATTATACCAACAGAAAAAAGATCAGAATTCTTTGGATTTAATGGATTTGCAAGTAAAATTTCAGCAACTTTAGGTCCAGTAATATTTGGAACAGTATCATATTTAACAGGTAATCAAAGAATAGCAATGTTTACTTTACTTCCATTCTTTATAATTTCATTTATTCTATTTTTAAAAACTAAAGAAAAATAAAAAATTATATAAACTTATTTATATTATAATAATTTATGAGATTTTTAGAATCAGGGTTTAATTTAGAAGAAAAATTTGTTGAGAAAAAAGATATTAACATTTATCTTACTAAACTTGATATTTTAATTAGAAGTATTAAACATTTTTTGAGAAGAAAATCACCAGAGTATGAACTAAAAATTAATGTTGCTTATCAAACATATTTAAGGGAAATCCGACCAATACTTGAACCAATAAGAGATGATTCACATGAGGTAATAATGAAGTATATGGATAAAATTGAATATCTTTATGAAAGATATCTTAATGAAGTTCCAAAAATCTTTTAAAAATAAAAACCATTATAAATTTATCTTTCTTATTTAAGATATGACAAAAAATTTAGTTGAACAATTAAAGTATGTTGGCGGTAATGATGAAGGTTTAGGTGGATATTGTGAAGCACTTATTATAAGAGTAAGCAATCAAAAAAAACATGTTTTACATAGATATGGTCAATACTTTGAACCCTCTGATCCAATTGAAAGTCAAAGAATAAAAGGAAAACATGAAAAAGTAGAATTTAGTAGTTTAGAAGAAATGTTAAAAAAATTCCCTGGTTTTTCTGTTCCTGATAAAGATTGGAAATCAACAAATAGAAATTGTGGTTATAAGATACCAAAAGAAGAATTTCAAAAAGCCCATGATAGAAGATTTGAAAAAGAAATGGAAAAATTAAAAGTTTAGTCTACAAACTCTATTCCAAGTTGTTCTTCTATTTCTCTCTTAGCTTTCATAGCTTGTTTAGGTTTTCTAGCAAATATTTGAGGACTACTTACACCAGTAACTATTAACATTGCTCTTATTGTATTTTCTAAGTCTTCAGAAATTTGTGCACCCCAAATTATACGAGCATCTTCATCTAATTTTTCAGAAACTGTCTCAACAACTTTTCTTGCTTCTCCTAAAGTCATATCAGGACCACCAGCAACATTAATTAATGCTCCTGTAGCTCCAGTAATATCAACATCTAATAAAGGATTTGAAATAGCTTTTTCTACAGCTTCTACTGCTCTATTTTCAGTATCAGATTCACCTACACCAATCATTGCAACTCCACCCTTACCCATAACAGCTCTTATATCAGCAAAATCAAGATTAACTAATCCTGCTTTAGTAACTAATTCAGCAATACCCTTTACAGCATTTGTTAAAATTTCATCAGCTACCTTGAAAGCAGTATGTAAAGGTAAATCAGGAGCTAAATCAAGTAATTTATCATTAGGAATAACAATTAAAGTATCTACAATTTGCTCCATTTTTTCTAGGCCCATAATAGCATTTTCATATCTTCTATTTCCTTCCATTTCAAAAGGTAATGTTACTACACCAACAGTCAAAGCACCAATTTTTTTAGCGATTTCAGCAATAACAGGAGCACTTCCAGTTCCTGTACCTCCACCCATTCCAGCTGTAATAAAAACCATATCTGCTCCTTGCATTTTCTGCTTAATTTCTTGTTCAGTTTCACGAGCAGCTTCTTCTCCAACTTGAGGTATAGAACCAGCACCCAATCCTTGTGTAATTTCTCTTCCTATAAGAATTTTAGTATTAGCATTAGTGTATAATAAATCTTGAGCATCTGTATTAACAGCAATCATTTCTGCTCCAACAATACCAATTTCAGACATTCTATTAATAGTATTATTACCAGCTCCTCCAGTACCTACAACTTTAATCTTAGCTTTTTGTTTAGCTAATAATTGTTCTAGTTCTTCATCTATATCAGAAGTCTTTTGAGGAACAGCTTTAAAATTAAGATGATATGCACTACCTTTTTTTGCCTCTCTTATAATTGAATCCATCATTTTATCCTCCTTTTATCATTCTCTATCCTTTAAAAACACTACTTATATTTAAATTTAATTATTCTACAGTATCTTTTTTCATCTCTTCAATAGTAAATTCAACTTC
>CAYHUM010000024.1:0-9566 GCA_964359945.1 Candidatus Woesearchaeota archaeon
TCTTGGCATTTTCTTAAATTAAATTATTTACGTGAAATTGTATTTGGTTTTAATGATGGTTTAGTTACTGTACTAGCTTCAGTAGTAGCAGTATCAATAGCGGTTCAAGAAGCAAGAATTGTAATTATAGCTGGATTGGCAGCTGCATTTGCTTCAGCAATCTCTATGGCTTTAGGAGGTTATTTATCTACTAAATCACAAATAGAATTTTATAATAGAGAAATAGAAAAAGAAAAAAGAGAAATAGAAACTAATCCTAAATTTGAAAGAGCTGAAATAGAAGAATTATGTAGAAGAAAAGGTTTCAAGGAAAAAGAAGTAAAAATTATAGCAAATAGGATTTGTAGCAATAAAGAATTATGGCTTAAAACAATGGCTGAAGAAGAACTTGGATTAATACAAGAAAGATTTGATAATCCTAAAGTAGTTGGTTTATCCATAGGAATAGCTGATTTAATTGCAGGATTTATTCCTATAATTCCTTTTTTTGCTTTGCCTTTAGGTCTTGGTTTATATATGTCAGTAGTTTTTAGTTTCTTTTTCTTGTTTATAGTTGGAGCTTTTAAAACTAAATTTACAGGTAAAAATTGGTTTAAGAGTGGAGCTGAAACTTTGTTAATAGGGTTAATAGCAACTTTAGTTTCATATTTCCTTGGATTAGTTGTATCAACAATATGAGGTAAGAATGTATTATAACTTAGAAATAAAAGAAGTATTAAAATTACAAAACAGTTCTTTACAAGGATTAAATGAATTTGAAGCTAAAACAAGATTAGAAAAGTATGGTAAAAATAAATTAATCGAAGGTAAAAAACAATCTAAATTTTTATTATTCTTAAAACAATTCAATAATCCTTTAGTATTAATCTTAATAGCAGCTATAATAGTATCAATATTTCTTAAAGAAGTATTTGATGCTGCATTTATATTTGTTATAGTAATCTTAAATGCAATACTTGGTTTTGTACAAGAATATAGGGCAGAAAGAGCAATGGAGTTATTAAAGAAATTAACATCATTAAAAGCAAGGGTAGTTAGAGATAATTCTATGAAAGAAATTAATGCTGAATTTTTAGTTCCAGGAGATATAGTAGTTATAGAAACAGGTGATAAAGTTCCAGCTGATATAAGGATAATTGAATCTTATAATTTAGAAACTAATGAAGCATCTTTAACCGGAGAATCTACTCCCGTAAGTAAACAAATTACTAAATTAAAATCAGAAATACCATTAGCTGAACGTACTAATATGATTTATTCAGGAACTATAATAACAAAAGGAAGAGCTAAAGGTATAGTAGTAGAAACAGGAATGAAAACAGAATTTGGAAAAATAGCACATTTACTACAAAAAACAGAAGATGAAAAAACTCCTTTACAAATTAAATTAGATAAATTTGGTAAAAAAATTGGTGTAGGAATTTTAATAATTGCAGCAATAGTATTTTTAGGGGGAATTTTAAGAGAAGGTAATTTAGCTGATATGTTCTTAATATCTATTAGTTTAGCAGTAGCAGCTATTCCTGAAGGTTTACCTGCTATCGTTACTATTACATTAGCCTTAGGAACTAGTAGAATGATTAAAAGAAATGTTTTAGTAAGAAAATTAACTGCAGTTGAAAGCTTAGGATCTATTACAGTAATTTGTTCAGATAAAACAGGAACAATGACTAAAGGAGAAATGACTGTAAAAAAAATATATTCTAATTATAAAGTAATTGATGTTTCTGGTTCTGGTTATAGTTTAGAAGGAGATTTTCATATAAATAATTTACATTACGATGCAAAAAATATAGAATTATTATTAATATGTGGGGTATTAAACAATAATAGTAATCTTGATAATGGAAAAGTAATAGGTGATCCTACAGAAGCATCCTTAATTGTAAGTGCAGCTAAATCAAAATTAAATAAAAAAGATTTAGAAAATAAATACAAAAAATTAGATGAAATTCCATTTAGCTCCGAAGAAAAATTAATGTACACTTTAAATAAAGCAGAAAAAAATTATATTTTCCTTAAAGGAGCTCCTGAAATTGTGCTAAAAAAATGTGATAAAATCCTTGTAGATGGTAAAATAAGAAAATTAACAAAAGATGATATTCTCGAAATTCTTGATGTTAATAAGAACTTTACTCTAAATGCTTTACGTGTTCTTGGATTTGCTTATAAGGAAACTAAAAATAATAAAATAACTAATTCAGATAAAGAAAATCTAGTATTTTTAGGATTGCAAGGAATGATTGATCCTCCAAGATTAGAAGTAAAAGATGCTATAAAAAGATGTGAACAAGCAGGCATTAAAGTTATTATGATTACAGGAGATCATGCTCTAACAGCTAAAGCAATAGCTCAAGAACTAGGAATAAAAGGTGAAGTAGTAGAAGGACAACAATTAGATAAAATTGATCTTGATAAAATAGTAGAAAATATTTCTATATATGCAAGAGTCAATCCAGAACATAAAATAAAAATTATAGATTCCTTACAAAAAAAAGGTCATATAGTTGCTATGACTGGTGATGGTGTAAATGATGCTCCTGCTCTAAAAAAAGCAGATGTTGGAGTAGCAATGGGTATTACAGGAACAGACGTAAGTAAAGATGCATCTGATTTAATCCTTAATGATGATAATTTTGCTTCTATAGTAAATGCTGTTGAAGAAGGGCGTGGTATATTTGATAATATTAAAAAATTCATTAATTATTTACTTTCATCTAATTTTGGAGAAGTTTTAGTATTATTCCTTGCTGTATTAATTGGTTTTAAATACGCTAATTTAATAGCAGTTCCTCTAATAGCAGTTCAATTACTTTGGATGAATCTAATTACAGATGGCTTACCTGCTTTAGCTCTTGGTATTGATCCTTATGATAAAAAAATTATGTTAAGAAAACCAAGAAATCCTAAAGAAGGTATAATGAGTATTAATATGACATTAAATGTTATATTTACTGGATTATTAATAGCTGTAATGGTTTTAATTTTATTTGATAATGCTCTTGATATAAGCTTAGTAAATGCACAAACAGGAGCATTTACTTTACTTGTTTTATTACAAATAGTTAGGCTTTATGTAGTAAGAAAACAATATAATGTAAGTTTATTTTCTAATAAATATTTAATAGGAGCAATATTTATATCAATATTATTGCAATTAGCCGCTATTTATACTCCGTTAAGTACATATTTAAAAACAACTACTTTAAGTTTAATAGAATGGGCTTATATCTTATTATCTCTAGCTATAACATTTGTTTTAGGTGTAATTATAAATAAAGTAATAAAGGTTGTAACAAAAGAAATTGATTAAGTGGGCTGTAAAGTAAAAGTCACCCGATTTTTGGGTAATTTTATTAACTTTAGATAATTAAATAGGAGTATGACCAAAAAAGAAATCGCCACCGGTGTGATGCACAGAGTGCCAGCAGATTTACGGAAGGCTCTTACTGCTGTTCCAGTGGCGCGAGCAGCGTGGGAGGATATTACACCACTCGCGCGCAATGAATGGATATGCTGGATTGTGTCCGCCAAGAAACCGGAGACGAGGAGTCACCGGATCGAGAGGACGTGCTCGGAGCTTATAGCCGGAAAGCGCCGTCCTTGTTGTTGGGCCGGTTGCAATCATCGTTGAAATAATCGGAGACGCGAAAAATACCTCAAGATTAAGATAAATTTAAATACTAGTTTTATTCTTTAAAAAGTAATGATAAAAAGAGGTTATGGATTAGTTTTATTAGTATTATTTCTATTATTTAGTTTTATAGTATATGCACAAGAAGAAGATCTAAAAGAACATCATGAAGAGGAAGATAAAGTTAATATTCCAAATTCGGTTTACATAATATATCTAGTGATTGGTGGGATATCTATAATTTTGTCTATTTTATTCTTTAAAAAGTTAGGAATAAAAAAACTGTCTAAATATTGGATTTTCTTACTTATTTTAATTGTTATAAGTTATGGTTGGATTTATTATTCTAAAAGTAATATACAAAAAGAAGGTGTAGTTATATGTAAAACTGAAAATGATTGCGTATTAGCAAGTCATATTCATGCTAATGTTGATGGTAGTGTATGCGGAGAACCTATAAAATTGCCTTTGGATACAGGAGATTCAACAAAAGAACCTCACACACATAAAGAACGTAATAGAATACACTGGGAATCATTATTAAAAGTAGATGGAACTACAAAAGAAATTTTAGATTATACACCATTAAAACTAGGGACATTTATGCAAGTAATGGATATTAATTTTAATTCAACTTGCATTTATGATAAATGTAATGGTGATTTGTGTAATGATAAAGTTGGAAGATTAAAAATGTGGGTAAATAACATAGAAAATAATCAATATGATAATTATGTATGGAAAGATGGTGATTTAATACTAATAAAATTTGAAGGTGAGTAAAATGAAAAAAGATAAATGCTCAGTATGCAATAAACTTATAGAAAAAGGTGGTTTATCTTTAGAAGGTAAAAGATTTTGTTGTATAAAATGTTACGACCACTATATTAAAAAACATCCACCTAAAAAAAATGTATGTGAGTTTTGCTAAAAAATGACAGAAGTAAACTTACCCTTAATAATAGGAGCATCAGCCATAGATAGCATTAATCCTTGTGCTTTTGGTGTTTTGATATTTTTGTTATCTTACTTAACACAAAAATTCAAAGATAAAAAATTAATACTTAAAAACGGTTTAATATATATTTTTGGGGTGTTTATTACTTATATCATAGCTGGTATTTTGTTATTAAAGATAATACAAAGTTTAGGACAATTAACAGTTTGGGTTTATATTGGGGCTGGTATTTTAATATTACTAGCAGGATTAGTTGAAATTAAAGATTACTTTTTTTATGGAAAAGGATTTTCTTTACAAATATTCCCAGGAGAAGCTGCAAGAATTAAGAAATATGTCAATAAAGTTGGAGCTAAATCAAGCACGGCTTTTTTCCTTGGTGTTTTTGTAGCTCTAGTTGAACTTCCGTGTACAGGTGCTGTTTATTTAGCTATTTTAACTTTAATGTCATTTACTGGATTAACTACTAATTATATGGTATTTTTACTTATTTATAATATAATATTTGTATTACCTTTAATTATAATTTTATATTTTGTTTATAGAGGATCATCTACAGATAAATTTAGAGAATGGGAGATGAGAAATAAGAAGTATATGAGATTAGCTGTAGGCATTTTATTAGTTGCTTTAGGTATATGGACCATATCAAGAGTGATTTAAAATAACTTACTTACAAAAGAAACTAGTGAGGGTTTTCTTAAGAATATTTTAAATAAAAAACTAGATGGGGTATCTCTTGAATAATTTTCTAATAAAGATTTAACTTTTTTATCATTAAAAGCATTTACTAATTTATTCCAATCATTTAATGACATTTTATCAAAAGATTTTCTCATTTGTAAATGTAACCATAAATCTTTACCTATTTCTTTTCTTACTTTCTTTGTATAATTATCATTTTTCTTTATAGAACTAGCTAATATTTCAGAACTTTTTAATGATTGTATTATACTTCCTCCTGTTGTAGCTTTTGCTGTGGTTGCTGCATCTCCTATCAAATAAATTCTAGTATCATTTATCTTTTTATGTAAATTTAGATTAGGATTATAAACAGGAATAATAGAAGCTTCTTTATCAAATATCTTAAAATTCTTAGTAAATTCATTAAAACTAGTTCCAGCTTTCATATAATCCATAGTCCCAACCTCACATATATTATCTTGTAAAGGAACAATCCAAGCAAATCCACCTTTACCTATATAAGGAAAAACATCTATAACATTATCATGATTTAACTTAGCATGAGCTTTTACTCCTATGAAAAAATTTCTATTACCATATAAATTAGTAGATTTAGCAACTTGACTTAAAGCTCCATCAGCTCCTATTAAAACATTACTCTTTATTTTTTTATTTTGATTATTTTCTTGTATTAAAATTTTACCATTATTAAGACCCATAAATTTACAAGAATTAATTAATTTACAACCTTCATCCATAGCTTTTTCAGCTAAAAATTTATTAAAGGATTCACGATGCATTATTGTATCTGGTTGATCAATTTTTATTTCTATATAATTTTTATTAGGCGCATATATCCTAAAAGTATCAACCTTATTTACTATTACATCTTTTTTAACTTTAATTAAATCATGAAATACTTTTGTAACAATACCAGAACAAGTTTTCTTAAAATGTGGATGTTCTTCTAAAATTGTTACATCATAATCTTTAGCTAATTTAGTGCCTAATGATGCTCCAGCTACAGAACCCCCTACAATTACTACATCTTGCATAATCTAATCCTTAATTAATAAAACAATTCCTATTAAAATAAATAAAATTGGAAAATATTGTCTAAAATCTATAAATATAAATCTTCCAATTGAAAGTAATATTCCTATAATGATCAATATTATTCCTAATGCTTTTCTATCTTTATTACTAAATTTACTTGCTGTTTTTGCTATTCTTGATTCAACTTCAGATGCTTTTTTGCTTATTTTAGTGTCTTTATCTTTCTGAACAGGATTTTTTGGTATAATTATCCATGCTATTATGTATGCTAATATGCCAAATCCTTGCAATAATACTAATAAAACAAATAATACTCTAATTAATACTGGATCTATATTAAAGTATTCTCCTATTCCTCCACACACTCCTGCTATTACTTTATTTTGTCTTGATCTATATATTCTTTTCATTTTAAAAGTCCTGCGAGAGGGATTCGAACCCCCAACCTTTCGGGAGCTATCAGCTGGCTATCTTTCATATTCTGCTTAGCAACATCAAGATAGTGAAATGTCTACAGCCGAATGCTCTACCGTTGAGCTATCGCAGGTAATTAAAAATCTTAAAAAGAAATTTATAAAGGTTTTGTTTATTCAATCTTTACTCTAATAATCTTATCATCGTCTATTTTAGGAATACCTCTTCCATCTTTATTTGAAGTAGCTATGTATAAATAACCTTCATGTTCTACAACTTCTCTTATTCTTCCTAGCTCCCCAAATAATTCCTCTTCATTTATAATCTTATTATTATCTAAAACTAATCTTCTTAATTGAGTTCCTCTTAATCCTGTTACATATAAATCATTATTATAAAATGCTATTCCAGAAGGCGCTAAAGTAAATTCAGAAAAACATCTTATTGGATTTTCATATTGATTACTAGTTTCATCGCATTGAACATTAGGCCATCCATAATTTTTACCCTTAATAATAATATTCACTTCATCGTTTCTACTTGGTCCATGTTCTGCTGCATATAATTGATTATTATTCCATGCTATACCTTGAGGATTTCTATGGCCATAAGAATATACATAATTATTAAATGGATTGTCTTTAGGCATAGAACCGTCTTTATTCATTCTTAATATCTTCCCAACTAAAGAATTAATATCTTGAGCTGAAGAAGGTACAGTAGCATCCCCTGTTGTAATGTAAAGCATTTTATCAGGTCCAAATTTAATTCTTCCTCCATCATGAAATTGTGCATTAGGAATGTCATCAAGTAAAATAGATTCTTCTTCTAACATATCGTTTAATTTAAACCTAGAAACTCTATTCCCATTGTTATGAGTATAATAAACATAAATAAATTTATTCTTATTAAATTCAGGATCTACAGCAATTCCAAGCAACCCAGATTCACTTACTTCACTAACTTCAATATTGCCTACAATCTTTACATTCCCATTATCATAAATACTTACTTTACCTCCTCGCTCAGTAAATACCATTTTATCATCTGGAAGAAAATCAATAGCCCATGGTGTATCTAAATTTTTAACTAAAATTTCTGTTTCATATCCAACTTCTTTAATATTACTTGGTTGTATGAATATATAAGAGACAATTATTATAATTAATACACTAATAATTATTAAAAATAATGTTTTTCTCATAGTTAATAAATTAGTATAAGTAAATTAAACACTAGCTCTATTACTTCTTATTGTCTTAGTCTTATTATTTAAAGTGTATCTAGCAATAGCAACAGGAGCTATATTACTTCCAATAACAGAAAACTTAGATTTAGCTCTATAAGTAATAATTCTCTCTTCTTTTCTAGGCAATACAGAAATACTCCATGATAATCTTACATGGTCTCCTTGCTCTGAAATTTTATCTGGCTTTAAAGTTCCAAATTCTTGTATAGGCTCGATTAAAGAAGAAATTCTATCATTAACAACAACATTATGAACAGCCTGATTTCTATGATTTTTTAATATAAGTAAAACCTTAATTATAGCAGGTCCTCCCTTTTCATGTTTAACTAATAATACTTTTTTAGTTAAACTTACATCAACTCTTATAAAATTAAATGCTAATATTATAATAATAACCACAATTAAAATAACAAATATAGGAGCTTGATAATTTGTTTTAACTACAATTTCTTTTTGTTCTCCAGGCTGTAATTCAAATACCCATTCATAAACATATTTACCATCTTCATAATTAATACTAGTTGGCTTAATATTGGTAGTTGTAAATAATTTATCTGCTCTTGATAAAACTACAGAATACCTTTCAGTAATAGGAGCATTACCATCATTAGATTTTATTACACTTTTAGTTGTTGTTAAAAATCCTATACTTGGAGTTTCTAAAGCCTTAGTTCCTGGATATTGTAAAATTTGCATATATTCTTGAGATTCACCTACGAAATTATTATTATAAGATAAACTAGCTTTTACTAAATAAGAACCTTTTTGAGTTTCAGGATCTAGCTCAATAATGAATTCTTCTGTTTTTGTTTCATAAGGAGCTAAACTAACAGTTCTATTAAATGTAAAAAAGTCACTTGTTAATGATATTACTAAATCCTTTACAGAAATATCATAATCATTTTTTAAGTCTAATTTTATTATAGTTGATTTTCTAGGATCTATTGATTCAGATAATACAATACTTGGCTTAATTAATCCCCTATAATTTAATAATTTAACAATAACACCATGACTTGATTGAGTTTTAGAACCTTGAATTGTTATAGGAACAGAATATGTACTTGGTCTTATATTTACAGGATATAAAGTAATTTTTACTTCTCTTGTTTGTCCTGGTCCTAGTGAGATAGATTGAGGTTCACTTACTAAAGTCCATGAAATATCTAGAAATTTAAAAGTAAAAGTGTCATCAAAATTCTGATTGTTTTTTATGGATAATGTATAAATTGCTTTTTGATCAAGTGTAATAGTATCAACTATAGCCTTATCTTCTACAGTTATGTCTTGGGCGTAAACATAATTAAGAAGAAGTATAAAAAATAGTGATAAAAATAACACCCTTTTATTCATTTTAACATCACTACTTTAAAAGTCAACCTATATTTAAATGTTTTGGATAAAAAAGAAGAAAAAAAGAAAAAATTACTTCTTCTTCATTTCTTTCATCATACCACCACCGTGATGTTCACAGTGAGGGCAGTATGGTTTGTATAATCCTAACAATCCTTTTAAGATTAATACTACTCCTATAAATGTTGCCCATGTCCAACCTAACCACCAATCATTTA
>CAYHUM010000024.1:9666-13135 GCA_964359945.1 Candidatus Woesearchaeota archaeon
ATTAATACTACTCCTATAAATGTTGCCCATGTCCAACCTAACCACCAATCATTTATTAAAACTAATGCACCTAATACAATTAACATCCATCCCCAACATTTATAGCAATTTCCCCACATGCAATCCATTGTATTCACCTCTTTAAGGTTTATTAATGTTAAGCTAAGAAATATTCTCTTATTTAAAAAGGTTTCTATTATTTTAAATATATTATAAATAATTATTGCTATGATTTCTTCATAGTTGCACGAACCATACTTTCTTTTTGACCATGAGTAAGGTTTTTAGGTACATCTGGATGATTTGTCTTTGCTAGATGTTTATCCATAACAGTTATTAACATCTTTACTGCAGATTCATCACTATTTGCATTTACATTTACTTTTTGACCGCATGTGCAAGTTATATGGTATTTCATTTTAACCCCTTAAACAAATTATAACCTCATTAACAATTTATTATATTTAAATTTTCCTAATTTATTTCTTACTCATAAGCACAGATCTTAAATAAACTTTAAAGCCATCTGGTTGCTTATGCATTATTTCTCTTTCTTCAATAATATCAAAGTATTTACCAAAGTATTTATTTATTTTTTTAAGACTAAATAAATTCTCTTGAAACCATTTATTAGTATTACTAAAACACATTAAATGATATTTTCCTTTATTCATCAAAACTCTATAAATCCCTCTAACAAAATTATTTCTATATGGTATGGGTATATGATGAAAACAACCCCTATCAAATATAAAATTAAATGTTTTGTCTTTAAATTTTAAATCAAATGCATTTCCTACAATAAAATTAATTTTAACTTTTTCTTTATTAGCTCTCTGTTTAGCAATTTTTATAGCATTTTCTGAAATATCTAATCCCGTAACTTTAAAACCATTTTTATCTAAATAAATTGATTGAGTTCCAGCACCACAACCTAAATCAAGCACTTTACCCTTAATTTTTTTCTCTTTTATTAATCTTATAAGCTCATTTTCAGGCTTATTTCTTTCCCAAGGCAATTCATTATACTGAGTATTATAATAAGCACCTTCCCAATTATTCTTAATTATTTTTTCCAGAATTTTTTGCATTACCATTTATATATCTATAACAACAGTAGCTTTATAATTATTTTTTACTTTATCTATCTTAAATAAATGCATAGTTACTGCCTTAACATCATTCCTTAATTCTTGTTTTTCTTGATTTATAGTGTCTCCATAAATTATAGCTTTTAAATCATATTTTTTATTTTTTTTAATATTAACTTTAACTTTACTAAAAACCATATAATCAGTATCTTTTAAATAAACAATTTCAGATAAAAAATCATATAACAATCCTTCTATATTTTCATTATCTAAATTAATATCTTTTTTAATATTACTTTTTACTGTTTTTAAATTAGCCATAGAATCAAATAAAGCTAGAGCACAATTACTAAATAGTTCATTTATGTTTTTGCCATAAGCCTCATAAGCTATGTCTGCTATTGCTTTGTCTTCTATATATTTGAATTTATTCATTTTTTAGAGTTTTAGTCTTAATATCCTTAATATAAATTCATCTATTTCTTTTATTTTTTCTTTATTTAAACTTATTTGTAAACCATAGTGAGCAGGTTTTGTTATTATCAATCCTTCTTTAATTAATTGTTTTGCTATTTTATCAATCTCTTTGCCTAAATGTGAAGGAAATCCTCTTTTTATTGTGTCATAATGTGTATGAACACCACCAATCACTCTTTTTCTTCTTAAATGATATAATATTGTAGCTTTTATCTTATCCTTATCTGAAAATTCCATAATATTCTTAAGTATATTAAATATTTAAATGTTTCTAATATTGTAAATTAAAAACAAAAATAGAAAGATTTATAAAGTAGTATAAGTAGTATAACTAAGTAAGTATGGTTTAGTTGAAGAAGTTTGAAGAATGAAAGAATGAAGCGGATGAAGATTAAAAACGAAACAATATTTATAGAGGTATTTGGAACCAATCCTGTAATGAAGGTATTAGACTTTTTAATAACTTACCAATTATTTGACTATCCATTAACAGAAATAGCAAAGAAATCTGGAGTTGGTTATTCTACACTAAAGACTTTCTGGAATAAACTAGAAAAAAACAATATGGTAATAAAAACTAGAAAAGTGGGAAAATCATATTTATATAAGATTAATACAAATAATCCAGCTATAAAACAATTAATAAAACTAGACTGGAATTTAATTAAGGGTTCTGAAGTTATGGCTTATAGTTAATTATTGAATTTCTTTTAAATCCAAGTCTGAATCTTGTATATACTTTAAATTATATTTCATGGCTAAATAAGCTTTTTCTAATTCTCTTCCTAAGTAAGCATAATGATCTTCTCTAGATAACCATTTTTCTTGAGCTATAGTAAAATAAATATCTTTAATATTATTACCTGATATTTTCTTTATTAATTTATGTGTATTTAAGCAAAAACCAACCTCTATTAATTTATCTTCATAATTTACCCTAATTAATAAATAACCATTTTTATCAGGAATCCATTTAAATTTCTGTAAAGGAATTTCTTGTAAATTATCTTCTAGCTCAATATCATTATAATAACCTTTTATTTTTTTCATATTCCTAAAGTAACTTTTAAATCATCGGAAGGTTGCCATGGAGGATCAAATGTAATTTCAATATTAGCTTGTTTAACACCATTAATTTTCTCTATGCTATTTTTTACTTCTTCTGCTAACATAGGACCATAAGGACAATAAATAGTAGTAAAAGTCATTAAAATGTCAATCTTATCATTATTAATTTTTATATCATAAATTAATCCTAAAGTATATACATCTATCATGATTTCAGGATCATTTACCTTCTTTAATACTTCTATAATTTCTTCTTTAGTTACCATAAAATCATTAAGAAAATTAGGTTTTTAAATTATTTGTTTTTACTGGAATTTTAATTGTATCTAAATTACTGTTTTCAGCAATTTGTTCTCTCCATAAAGCATAATATAATCCTTTTTTCTTAAGCAATGAATTATGATTACCTTGATCTATTACTTTACCTTTTTCTAGGACATAAATTTTCTTTGCATGTGCTATTGTAGACAACCTATGAGCTACTAATACAGTAATTAAATTTGGTCTAAACTCACTAATTTTTCTTATTGTTTCTGTAATAGACTTTTCAGTAATTGAATCTAGACTTGAAGTAGCCTCATCAAATATAATTATATCAGGTTTTCTTAATAATGCTCTTGCTATTGCCAATCTTTGACGTTCACCCCCAGAAATCTTAATGCCTCCTTCTCCAATTTTAGTATCTAAACCTTTACCACCTCTATCAAGAATATTGGTTATGGAAGCCATCTTAACAACTTGCATGCATTCTTTATCTGTAGCATTAGGATTAACAAATAATAAATTTTCTTTTATAGTACCTGCAAATAATTGAGTTTCTTGACTTACAAATC
>CAYHUM010000025.1:0-12608 GCA_964359945.1 Candidatus Woesearchaeota archaeon
CTATTGCAATTAAAACAACTAAGATGGCCCATCCATAGGTCATCAAGAATTCCATAGCTGCTTGACCTTTTTTAAACATTATATATCACCTCTTTTTTTGAGTTTTTTTATTATAATCATTATTTAATTATTAATCTAATAGAGTTAACTTATATATAAATTTAACGGTTCATTAAGGTACTTGGTATCTGGACTTATGACCTGTACTTATTCTAAACCATCCAGGTAAATTAGTACAAGTTGAAGGGTTTTCTCCTCCCGGGTCAGATGAAGACCATTGCTCATGATCTATCATACTTGATATTGGATATAGTAAAGGCACTCCTCGATCATTAAACTCAAGAGCATTAATGAAACTTTCTATACCACAACAACTAGAATATTTCCATGGTAATTTATCAAATTCAAATCTATCTAAAAAACTAGGTGCATCTGAATTATTTGCATACAAAGAATTTTCTGCATGTTTAGCTAAATTATAACAATCTCCTGTTGTTACATTTCTATATCTACCTTCATATAAAGTTATGTTAATTTCATTACCAATTTTTTTCTGTCCTTTTATAATATACAAAGGATCTTCAAAATTTTGTATAGGAATATAAGTTTTAAGACTTACATTTCTAAGCCATGAAGCAGTACCAGCTGTATCGCTTATTGACATAGTTGTATTAAGTTCAACTGTAATGTTCCAAGGACTTTCTTGATAAAGTATAATATTTGAATTAGTAAAACTTATAACTATATTAATATCATTACCTTTATTTATAATTTGAGTTGTCCATTTATTAAAAGTTTGACCTATCATTAAAGATGATTGTTGGCTATTTATTGTACCATCAAACAGTAATTCTCTGAAGAACTTTTCTGTATCTCCTGAATTTAAAAAACTTTGTTGCTCTGTCATATAATCTGTAATTGAAATTAATGCTCTGAATCCAGCAATATACAAAGATCTTTTAATATCAACTTCAACTATATCTATGAAATTATCCATGCTTTCTACTCTTGAAATAGCAACCTGTTCACGATCTGTTGCTGAGTATCTACCTTTCATTACTATAAAGAATACTAGAGTTAATGCAAACAATATTGCTAGTATTGTAAATGTCATTGCTTTTTTGTTCATGCCCATGCTCTTACCTCAACTAAAGCAGGCCCCCACATAAATGGTATGCCCTCAACTGAAATAAAATCAAGATTAATTTGATTTATATTAAACTTTACATCAAGTTTTCCATTATCATTTGGATCTAGTTGTTTGAATAATAAGAAGACTGAATTGGCCATAGAATCGTCTATTGCAGGTCCTAAGGATGATTGTAAATCATGTTTTGAATTTGTGTAATAACAATTAAAAGGTCCACTATATGCTTGAGGTATTTTTAATGTTGTATTAGTTGAATCTTCAAATTCTATAAACCAACTACATCCTTTAGCACTAGCAAATACTCCTGAATAATTAACAAATAGATTTAATCCTAAAGTATAAATAACTTTATTAGAATGACTTCCTCCATTGCTTTTATCGGGAATTCCTGTTGTTACATTTACAAGATTATTACCAAACATAATATATTTTAAAGGTAGTTGTACTATATATGGATCTCCTAAATCTGTGTAAATAACATTATAATCTTTTAAATTATAACTTAAGTTATTATTCAAATAAACCTTTTCAGTCCATTTTTCTTCAGAATAAGAAGTAACTTTAGCATCAGTTACATTTATGCCATCTGGGACTTTAAAGTAACCATAACTTAGATTATTATTAAAAATATCACTTTCTATTGTTATAGGTATTATATTAGACTGTGATATTATAGGATTGTAATTAAATTCCATATAAGAATCTGGATATAAAATTGAATTTGTAAAATTACCTGAAACATTTAAGAGTTGAGATGAAAATGATAAATTAACTATTCTATAAGCAAGATCTTTATAGATCACTTCAAGAGCTGCTGAATTATTACTTCCAGAATAATTTCCATTTGTAATATTAGCTACTTCTTTTAGTAATTGAATTGCATTATTACATGTACTGGAAACTTGTCCAAATCCTACTGTAAAGGTTGTTGCTCCAAGATCTAATCTGGTTCTATTTGCTGAATAAAGTGTATTATCTACAGGATTTTGACATAAATTATCATTACAACCTTCAAATTGACATTGCTGGCCTAAACCTTGAAAATCACAATAACCTAAACATGATTGTATAGAAGAATAAATAGAAGAATTACTTCTGCATGAATTAGTTGAGTCATTAGCACAATGCGTTGGGATTCCATCTGTCATTAGTACAATAAATTTCGTTCTATTTGAAAAACTTTGATTTTGTAAAATCTCATAAGCTTTATTTAAGGAACATGCTAAGCAAGTAAAATCTTTACCTTGTCCATAACTATCTATGAAACTTTTAATTTGATTTGCATTATTTGGGTTGCCGGTATAAGATTGTATTTCATTACTGTAAATAAAAACAGGCCATACTCTATTTCCAGGAAAACTCATTATTATATCTACAAATTCTTTATCCAAACATTTTGCTAGTTCACTTTTTCTTGCATTTGGATACAAAGAAACATTATTACAATTTATGTTTGCATTACCTTGATCTGTATCATCACTTACTGATTTTTTCATACTACCTGAAAAGTCTGTAATTAAAATAACATCAGCATTATTACTAAATAAATAACTAGCATTTCTTATTCCTAGTCTTAATGGTATTGTTTTTTGGTCTAGGTTTTTATAATTTATTTTACTTCCTATTGTTGAGTTTGTTATTACTACTCTTGTTTCTGTGCTAGATGCGTTTTCCCATACTGTAATATTACCTATGTTTAAGAATATTGTAAATGGACTTAAATAATGTATACTAAAATTTAAATTTAATAAATTACCTGGAACATAAAAGGAAGTGTACTCATTAATCAATCCTTCAATACCATGTAAATATTCTTTTTTATAACTTGTATTAAATTCATTTGGTATTTCGTCTGTAACATATTTAACTCTTAAATAACCCCCTCCTATAAAATTACTTGTAGTTTCATTAAAGACTATAGAAATATTATTTTCTCCTTTTTTAAGATTATTAAAATATATTTCACTTATATTATAGGTAGAAGCATTAAAGTAACCAGCAGTTTTTGTAAAGTAACCAGAAGCATTTCCATTTATGAATAAAGTAAATCTTGAACCTGGATTTAATTCTAAATAAATACTAGTAACATTTTTTATATTAGGTAAAATTAATAATGAACTAATATTTCCATCTCCTATATAACCACCGTAATAAATATAACTAGTAGTAGCTAATTCATTTATCCCTTTTAAAAAAGCTCTAGATGTTTTCCCACTTGTGAAATTATGACCAAATTCAATACCAGAAATAAAATGTTTTGAGGTAACAACTTCTGTACTTGTATTACCTATATTTGTCTGAGAAAAAACTTCTAAATCATTTATATAAACCCCATAGCCATATTGAGCAGGTATTAAACCATAAGTTACGTTTTGTATCAATTTCCTTGCTTCATCATACATTCCTAATGCCCAAAATTGTCCTACTTGTTCTATTACAGTATAATCTAAATTAGTTATTTTTCCACTTAAGATTAATTCATTAACATAAGAATTGTTTATGTCTTTTATTGTTAAACTAGCTAATGATTTTACCAAATCTTTAGAAATAAAATTTAGCGAAGTTGTTTCTTTTTTTACTGTATAGAATGAAGTAAATACAAATATAGCTATTATAACTATAATTGCTATTCCTACAAGTGAATCTAGACTAAAAAATATTCCTCTTTTTTTCATCTCCATACATAAAGCACAAGTTTTAGTATTTGAACTGGGCTAGTTGGATCTCCTTGAAGTGAATTTGCATTTACAAATCTGCTTATCTTTATTAACCTTGTTGCATTTATAACTTGAATATTGGTACAACGCTCATCAAAAACTTTTCCTATGGTTTCACGAACTTCTTGTACAGTATCTGGTCTTCCAAGGTATTGTGAATTAAAATCTCCTATAAAATATGTATCTCCTGCCCCATAACTCCATCTAGCTATTGCTGATGTATTAACAGTAACCTCTTCTGTTGGTATTGAAAGATACCTTGCTATAGTTGTAAAGTTAGTAGCTTTTGGATCCGTAAGATTATTTACTATTACTGATGTTGCACGCGTTACATTTAAAGTCTCTCCTAAAACAAAAGTAAAATATGGATCAGTATAATTTACTATTGCAGTTTGAGGACATGTTACACTAAGACCACATCCTCTATTTATACTTACCCCTAATCTATTACCAGTATTTGGTGTTAGTAAGGCTTTATCAAATATTGTAGCTTTATTATTACCATAATCTCCTTTTGTCCAGCTTTCAATAGTATTTAATATTGAATCACCTGTTGAAAATCTTGCATTCTCTAAGATTAAAATTTCAAATTTTCCTGCACTTAGATTATTCTGAAGTTGATTTTGTGTTTTTCCAGGACATAATGCAGGATCATCACAATACACTGTAGAATTGTAATTGCTAGTTACAAAATCCTTTAGCACTGGAATATATCCGCTTTGTGAGTTATAATAATAAGAAGAATTAAAGTTTATAATAGGTTTTGCTTTTGGATCACCAATGCCACAAACCCCATCAAAATGATATAATTTCTCAGTTATGGGATCAACAAAAAAGAAAATATAGTGCGATCTTATTCCAAATAAAGTTCTTGTAGTTTCATAAGGAATTTTATCGAGTTCATAAAGTTTTGATTCAGTTACTTTATTATTATCAACTATTCCTATTCTTTGAACTGTAGTTTTATTCCAGTTAGTAGGAAAACCTTTTGTAAGTAGACTATCTGAAATTCTTTTTGCGTCTATGGACAAATCTTCTGTTCTTCCTGCTTGACTTTCTGTAACATTAATTAGGTATTTATAAAAAAATGCTATTACTGAAATAAATAAAACTACTGCTATGACTAAATCAAGTGTCCATATTTGTGATTTCTTCTTCATGGGCATATATTAGTATTTAAACAAATAACTCCTTTCTCTTTTTTTATAGTATTAACTCCTTTTTTTAAACTAATAACATTACTTATGTTTTGAGGTAGAGCAGCAACAGATTCATAATGTACAGACCTTACAACTAATTCTTGACTTTGTGCAAATACTGTAAAATTTATTCCTAATAATGTATCTGGAATTTTAAATGTTCTTGTATATCCATTGTTTACGGATTCTGCAACTATAAATTCTCTTTGTAATGTAGCAGCTAAATCTTCTACTAAAACTAATTCACGTTCACGATTAAATTTTATAGTTTCTTCTTGAATTATTGCCACAAATAAAAATAGCATGAAAACAGAAATTCCTATAGTAATTACAAATTCTATTGCTACTTGAGATTTATTCATGGTAAATTATCTGTAATGAAAACATAACCGGGTCTTGATTCTATAGTTACATATCTTAAACCAGGAGCTTTAGAAAGTTTACTTGGTTGTAAGGAATTTGTTATACTAACTGAAGAAGTATAAGCTAAATCAGTTACTCCTGAACCAGTTCTAACTCTAATTAAAAGTTCTTTATCATAAAAAGTTATTTGTTCTACTTTATCTGGAACAAAAACTTTTATTGTGGTTTTAGATGGTGGTCCTAAAAAATAAACTTGTTCAGCGTTATCTATAATAGTTCTAGCCATGCCTTCTATTTGGTTTAAGTTAACATTATCTTCTATTTGTCTATTATAATAATATGAAATTATTAGTATGGATGTGATAAGAACAGTGGCTATTCCAACCACCATTATATATTCAACACCTATTTGAGATTTACTCATAAAATAAAATATAGAACTTTGTATATAAACTTAATTATACTATTATAAAGTAAAGATACTCTAAAAATTTTTACTATTACAAAAGTAATACAATAATTAATATATGATTATACTGTAAAAAAATAAGATGAAAAAAAAGAGCGTAAAAGAAAAATCTGCTGGTAAAGTAACTAAAAAAGTAGGTAAGCCCAGAAAAGATGTTACAGAATTTTTAAAAGCTGGATTAAGAAGAAAAGGAACTCCTACAAAATATTCTTTTGAAGCACCTAAATTAGAAGTAGAAAAAGTTCAATTTCCAACTAAAGAGTTCAAGGAAGAAATAAAAGTTGAACCTAAAGAAACTATACAATATACACAACCTACTTTACAATCTAAACCTTTTGAAATAAAACCAGAAATTAAGATAAAAACTAAAATTCCATTACAAGGAAAAGCAGAGCAAACAAGAACAACTACAACAACTACTTTAACTCAAGCTGCAGAAATAAAAAAACAACCAGAAGTTAAAAAAGAAGAGAAAAAAGAAGTAAAAAAACCTTCTCTTCTAAAATTCATTTTAAGTTTAGTAATTCCTATAGTTTTACTAGGAGCATTTGCTTTGCTTTACTATTTTAAAAAAATGGATTTACTTACTGCGATAATTTTATTTGGAGTATCTTTAATAGTTTTTGATGTAATAAGTATAGTAATTAAAAGATCAAGAGAAAAAACTCATTTAAAAAAAGAACAAAAATATCAATTAGTAGATATAACCCAAGTTCAATTAAGGCCATTAGTTGGATATGAAACATATTTTGATTTACTTATGGAACTTATAGAAAAAAATAATGCATTAAGTGTAAGTCAAGTTTCACTAATTTTTAAGATAACTAAAGAAAAAGCAGAGGAATGGGGCCGCATTTTAGAAGAACATGGATTAATAGAAGTATTTTATCCTGTCTTTAGCGAGCCTCAATTAAGAAAAAAGAACTAAAATGGAAAAAATAGTAGAACAATATCAAATAAATACTGATAATATAAATGCGAATATAAAAATTTTGGGTGGAGTAGGTAAAAATTTGTCATATGCACTAGAATTAGTCAGTATTACAAAACCAACTGCAGCTCTATTAAATGAAATAAGAAATAGATTAGTTTTAGAAGTTAAAATAAGTACTCGTGAAATACTTGATCCTAAAGTTGCTACACAATTAAAAGAAAAATTCAGGGATAATGCTGATAAAATTCTTACTGATTTAATGCCTAGTCTTAGTAAAACAATAAAAGATTTTTTAGTTGGAAGATTAATCAATGAGATGGTTGGTTTCGGAGAAATAGAATTTTTATTAAATGACCCAGGTATAGAAGAAATCGTCATAAATTCTGCTTCTGAAAATACAAGAATATATCATAAAAAGCATGGATGGCTAGAAACTAATTTAAGAGTTGTAAATGAATCTCAAATACAAAATTATGCAAATATGATTGCTAGAAGAGTAGGAAGACAAATTACAACCTTAACTCCATTATTAGATGCACATTTAATTACAGGAGATAGAGCTAATGCTGTTTTATACCCAATTTCTAATAAAGGACATACCATAACAATAAGAAAGTTCGCTCGTGATCCTTGGACTGTTACGGACTTTATAAAAAATAAAACAGTTAATTCTGAAATCTTGGCTTTAATTTGGTTAGCTATGCAATATGAAATGAATATTTTAGTTTCTGGAGGAACTGCTTCTGGAAAAACTTCTGCTTTAAATGTATTCATGCCTTTTATCCCTCCTAATCATAGAATTATTAGCATAGAAGATACAAGAGAACTTTCATTACCTACTTTTTTGTATTGGGCTCCTTTAACAACACGTGAACCAAATCCGGAAGGTAAGGGGGAAATTACTATGCTTGATTTATTAGTTAATTCATTAAGAATGAGGCCTGATAGAATTGTTTTAGGAGAGATAAGAAGAAAAAGAGATGCAGAAGTATTATTCGAAAGTATGCATACTGGTCATAGTGTATATGCTACAGTTCACGCAAATAGTCTAAATGAAACAATACAAAGATTAATAAGTCCTCCTATTGAGGTAGCTGAAAATTTACTTCAGGCTGTAAATCTAAATGTAGTTATGTTCAGAGATAGAAGAAGAGGTATAAGAAGGATATATCAATTAGGAGAATTCTTAGTATCTGAAGAATCTGGAGGAATAACAACAATAAGACCTCATTTAGTTTATAGATGGAAACCTAACACAGATGAAATTGTTCAGCATGCTCCTGCAGTAAGATTATTTGAAGAATTAAGTAGGCATACAGGATTAAGTCAGAGTGAAATTGATAAGGACTTAAATGCCAAGAAAAAGATTCTAGATTGGATGGTAAAATACAATGTAAGAGATGTCGAAAGCGTAGGAAATGTGATTAAAGAATACTATCTTAATCCAGATTATGTTATAAGTGTAATCAATAAAAACCTAAGGCCAGAAAAATTAATTAGCACATGATAAGAATTCCATTTTCGTTATTACCCACCCCTGTATTAAAGAGATTAGCACATAAAATAGAAGGTATTTCTTATAAACTATCAAAAAATTTTAAGTTTTTACATAAAGATTTACATAATGCTCAAATAGGTTTTGATGCTAAGGAATATATGGGAGCATGTTTGATAGCTTCTTTTTCACTTTTCTTATTTTTCTCTTTTATGATTACTTTTACTTTAATCCTTGTAGGCCAATATGATTTAATTGTTTCTGGATTCATTGCTTCATTTTTATTTGCTGATTTTGCTTTTTTCCAGCAATTATTATATCCAAAATTAGTTATTAGAAGAAGAGTAAGGGATATAGAAAGAAATTTAATAGGAGCATTACAAAATTTATTAATTCAAATTAATTCTGGAGTTCCTTTATTTGATGTTCTAGTTAATATTTCAGGTTCTAATTATGGTGGGGTTTCTAAAGAATTTGGAAAAGCTGTAAGAGAAATTTTATCTGGAGAAGATGAAGTTGAAGTTCTTGAAAGGGTTGCTTTACAAAATCCCTCAAAGTTCTTTAGAAGAGCAATATGGCAAATTGTAAATGGGATGAAAGCTGGATCTGATATTAGTAATGTTATATCTGAAGTTATAATTTCCTTAGGAGAAGAACAATTAATACAAATACAAAGATTTGGTAGTCAATTAAATCCTTTAGCTATGTTTTACATGTTAATTGCTGTAATAGTTCCTTCATTAGGATTAACATTTGTTATAATATTAAGTACTTTTATATCTTTGGGGGAGGGAGCAACTAAACTAATATTTTTTGGATTATTAATAGGTACTGTATTTTTACAATTTATGTTCGTTGGAGTAATAAAAGCAAGGAGACCAAATTTACTAGGAGAATAAAATGGTGTATAGAATACTAGCAAGATTTTATCCAAAACATCTAAGGAAAACATACATAGATTTATTAAGATATAGTAATATAAAAGTTAATCCAGATCGTTTTATAGGGTTTATGTTGTTTTTTGGTTTTGGTTTAGCAATAAGTCTTGGTTTTTATCCTGCTTCATTGTTTAATTTACCTTTAATTTTAGTTATGTTTGGTTTGTTTATTATTTTTGAAGTTATAATTTATATGTGGCTTGTCTTAAAAGCAGATGCTAAATCAAGGTTTATAGAAGATGTTTTGCCAGATGGATTACAATTAATGTCTAGCAACTTAAGAGCAGGAATGACTGTTGATAGAGCTTTATTGTTATCTGCTAGAGACGAGTTTGGACCTTTACAAGAAGAAATTAGTTTTGTAGGTAAAGAAATTTCTACTGGGATGGAGATAGATAAAGCTTTATTATCTATGACAAAAAGAGTTAGATCTGATAAATTAGATAAAACCATTAATCTAATTGCTTCTGGTATTAAATCAGGAGGAAAATTAGCTGATTTACTTGACCAGACTGCTAAAAATTTAAGATCACAACAAATAGTTGAAGAAAAAGTTAGATCAAATGTATTAATGTATGTTATATTTATTTTTGTTGCAGTTGGAGTAGGAGCTCCTATGTTATTTGGATTATCTACTTATTTAGTGCAAATATTAACTACAACATTAGCTAGTGTACAAATTCCTACTGAGGTTTCTGCAACTTCAACTTTACCTTTAGTTTTTCAAGGTGCTACTATAACTCCAGAGTTCGTTACTATAATGGCTGTTATATCTTTAATAATGAGTTCTATCTTAGGATCATTAGTTATTGGGTTGATTGCTAAGGGTAAAGAAAGATATGGTTTTAAATATTTACCTTATCTATTAATTTTATCTATAGTATTATTTTTATTAGTAAGAAAACTTGTAGCACAAGTATTAACTGGATTATTTGGTGTTTAAATTGAGTAAAATATCTAAGGACATACCTTTAGCAGAAATAACTTTAAGGAGATACGAAAAACCTTATAGTAAAAATAGACGTGAATTAATTAGAAAATTATGTTTAAGTATAGGTTTATTACAAGTTGGAGATTCTAGAGATGTAATAGTTGATATTTTGATGGTTTTATTAGATGCTAAGAAAAAGAAAACTAAATTAGAGAGTGAAAAGATAAGGAAAAAAGTAATAGCATTAAGGAAAAAACAAAAATTACCTCTAAAAGGAATAGCTTCTTCTAATATAAGAAGACAATTAAAGAGATTAAAGGATTTATTTTTAATTGAGAGCATAAAAAATAGTTATAGAATAAGTGAATTTGAAGAACTAGATAAAATTTTTGAGGAAAAAATTGAGAGGTTTTATTTAAGAAGTATTTTAGAGAGAGTAAAAGAATATTTTAATGTAGTAAAATGATTTATGAACCTCAAGAAGATTCTTTTTTATTGTTAAAGCATATAAAGAATTATGCTAAAGAGAAAGTACTTGATATGGGAACTGGTTCTGGAATATTAGCTATAGAAGCTTGTAAATATGCAGAACAAGTTTTAGCTACAGATATAGATAAAAATTCAATTAATTATGTTAAGAAAAAATATAAAGAGATAAAAAATTTAAAAGTTATTTATTCTGATTTATTTGGAAAAGTAAAAGGTAAGTTTGATTTAATAATTTTCAATCCTCCTTATTTACCTCATGATGAAGAAGAACCTTTAGATTCAAGAAGAGCAACTACTGGAGGAAAAGAAGGTTATGAAATAATTGAAAAGTTCTTTATTAAGGCTAAAAAATATCTAAATAAAAATGGAAAAATCTTGATTGTATTTAGTAGTTTAACTAATAAAGATAAAGTTGATTTTATAATAAGAAAAAATAAATTTAAGTTTAAAGAATTAGAAGAAGAAAAACATTTTTTTGAGAAATTATTTGTTTATGTTGTATATTTATAAATATTTTCCACAAAAACTTTCTCGTCATATATTAATTTAACATTAAGTTCATGATTTTTCAATTTTTTATTTTGTTTAAGTCCTAATTTAGATATAGGTAGTGTGTAAGTATAAAAACCAGTATAACCTTGTCCTTCATAATTAATTTCTTGGTATTTTCCATAGTTTACAGTATATGGTTTACGTGTCATTTTTACAAACTGACTAAATGTAAGGTTTTTTGTAGTATTATCTAAAGTTACTAAAACCATTGCATTAGCTGGAATAACTACTTCTTTATTTGTAGTTATCTTAACTTCTGAAGCTATATTAGAAGTTTTTCTAAATGGTGTAATAGCAGATCCTGTAATTGAGGGATTAATTAGAGCTATAACAAATATTGCTATTATAGAAATTGTAGGTAATATATATGGTAAATAAGTCTTATTCATGATTTAAGGATTATATTTAAGGTTTATAAAGTTTTTTCTTGTTCTTATAAAAAATTTTGAAAAGATAGTTTTATAAATCCTTATTTTTACTTAAAAAGAACCCGTTAAACTACTTAGAGTAGGAGGGCTTAAATGGATAAAAATACAATATTAAATGCAATAAAGAAAGTAAGAGAGATTTCTAAGAAGAGAAATTTTCAACAAACTTTTGACTTAGTTATTAGTCTAAAAAACTTTCAAATAAAGAAAAACGAATCTAGAATAGATAATTTTATTACACTGCCTCATGGAAGAGGTAAAAAATTAAGAATATGTGCTTTAGTAGATCAAGTAATGGCTAAAAAAGCAACTGATTTTGATAAAGTTATAGTAAAAGAACAATTTAATGAATATAAAAATAAAAATGAGATGAGAAAATTAGCTTCTGAATATGATTTCTTTGTAGCACAAGCAAATTTAATGGGACCTATAGCTACTACTTTTGGTAGAGTATTTGGACCAAGAGGAAAAATGCCTAATCCTAAAGCAGGCTGTGTTGTTCCTCCTGAAATTGAATTAAAACCAGTATATGAAAAATTACAAAGAACAGTAAGAATGACAACTAAAGGAGAGCCAAGTATAAAAGTTCCTGTTGGTACAGAAACCATGAAAGATGAAGCTATAGTAGAAAATATTTTAGCTATATACAATAACTTATTATCTTTATTACCAGAAGAAAAAAATAATATAAATAAAGTTATAATTAAACTTACAATGAGTCAAGGAGTTATTATATAATGGCACATGTTTCAGTAAAGAAGAAGAAAGAAGTAGAAGAATTAAAGAAATTAATTAAAAAGTATAAAGTATTTGGAATTATAGACTTAACTAACTTACCAAGTGCCCAGATGCAAAGTTTGAGAGCTAAATTAAAAAATTCTTTATTGATAAGGACAAGTAAAAAAAGATTGTTTAAAATTGTTTTTAATGCTGTAAAAGAAGA
>CAYHUM010000026.1:0-12252 GCA_964359945.1 Candidatus Woesearchaeota archaeon
TTTAAAGTAGTTTCACGTTCTAAATCTTCTATTTCTGCTTGTGCTAATGCTGTTTGATGGTAAGTACACCATAATGTAGGCTCTTCACTTCTATAAACTAAATTTTTTTCATATAAATCAATAAAAGAGGTTTGTGAAACTTTTTGTGCTTCTTGATCAATCGTAGTATATAATAAAGACCAGTCATAACTATGTCCTAGTGTTTTAAAGACCCTATCAGAATAAGATTTTTCTACTTTTCTTGATTCTTCTAGACATATTTTTCTAAATTCTGCTTTGGAAACACTTTTTTTAGAAATTTTTAGAGTTTCTTCCACGTATTTTTCTGTAGGTAATCCATTATCATCGAAACAAGGAGCAAAGTAAACATTAAAACCTTGCATTCTTTTGTATCTTGCTATAATTTCAAATTGAGTATAGTGTAAAGCATGTCCTATATGTAAATGACCTGCAGATGCATATGGAGGAGGAACATCTATAGAAAAAATAGGTTTTTTTGATTTATGATCAAATTTATAGATATTATTTTTTTCCCAGAAATCTTGCCATTTCTTTTCTACAGCTTGTGCATTATAGTCTTGCATCATAGAAAATCTTAAATGCAAGTTTTTAAAGACTTTGTTTAGTAAGTTTTTTATAGGGAATTAATTTATGATTTTTATGGTTATCAATTGGAAAAGATTAATTTTTGTATTTTTCTGGATTATAATTTATGCTATAGTTATTTATTATGGTATTAGAGGCTTTAATTTAAGTAATAGTGTAACTACAACTTTATCATTTTTTAGAATTGCTGGTTTATTGTCCTTTACTACACTAGCTTTCCAAATTTCTACAGGTGCATTCAGGCCATTATTGAATAAAATATTTAATCCAGCAAAAATATACAACTTTCATATTGCTGTAGGACGAATAGCTTTTTTACTAGTTTTAACTCACCCTATTTTGTTTATAATAGCTAATTATATGGCAAAAACACTTGATTTTAGTTATTTTATTCCTTTATACATAACAAATGACTTTTATAGAACAGCCTTATCTTTTGGGCCTACTGCTTTATACTTATTATTTTTAAGTGTGGGAGCAGCTGTTTTAAGGAAAAAAATTAAGAATTGGATATGGTTCCATAGATTAAATTTTATCATATTTATTTTGGTATTTATACATAGTTTTAATGTTGGAACTGATTTAGCTAAGTATGCTTTTTTAAAAGCAATTTGGATTTTATTATTTATTATTGTTATTTTTGGGTTATTATATAAAATAAAATTAATGATCAAAAATAGAAAGAGAACTAAAGTAGAAAGTCCAATATCTTTTTATACGAAACTACTTTTTAATGAATTATGGCAGAAATAAAAATAGCTAATATAAATGATATTAAGGAAGGAAGAATGTTTTATGTTAAAGTTAATGGTAAAAATGCTTTCATTACTAAAATTAATGGTAAATATTATTGTATGGAAGGAGATTGCACTCATGAAATGGGACCATTATGGGAAGGCATTTTAGAAGGAAAAATTGTTACTTGTCCTTGGCATGGTGCTGAATTCGATGTAACTACAGGTAAAGTTGTTTTACCACCTGCGACAGAAAACAAGAAAATTTATCAAGTAAAAGTTAAGGATAATGACTTGTTTATTATCGTTTAGAAAGTTTTAAATATAATTCTTATGGTTATTTTTGATATGGGACGGTAGCTCAGCCTGGGAGAGCTATTTACTTACTTTATTGGAAGTAAATTCTTAGATCACGCTGAAGCCGTGAGTGTCGGGGGTTCAAATCCCTCTCGTCCCATTTATAGAAATATTTATATATCTGGATAATACTTTAACTTAAGATTAATATGGAAAATAAAAAAGGGGCTATTGAACTTTCTGTTACTACAATAATAGTTATAGTTTTAGGTGTAGCATTATTAAGTTTAGGATTAGTTTTTATTAGCAATATCTTTAGTAAAATTACTAAGACTACAGATGATGTTTTTGGAGACGCTGACATTCTTATAGAAAAAATTGCACAAGGAACAGATAAATTAAGTTTACCTACTAGTGTGGTCGTTAAAAAAGGTAAAAGTAATACGTTTAAGGCTTTTGTTTTTAACGATGGAAGTCTTGGTAGTGGTAAAAGAGAATTTGAAATGGTTTTATTAGCTAATCAAAATGAAAATAGGATTAGAGCTAAGATTATTTCACCTACTACAGTTGATTTAGATGAAGGTGAGAGAGCTGGATTTGTTATTCAAATTGTTGCTACTGGGGATGCTCCAATAAGCAGCGACTCTTCATATCAAGTTCTAGTTACTTCTAATGGAGAACCTTATGATGCATCTGGATTTTCTATAAATGTAGAAGAAACAGGATTTCTAGGATTTTAGAAAGTTTTTTAAATGATTTTTTTAGTAATTTTGGCATGGTAAACATATATGATGTAGATACAATAAGATTAATAGAAAAAACTTCTGAAGAATTAAAGAAGGTTAATGAAATTAAAGCTCCTGAATGGGCTAAATTTGTAAAGACAGGTCATTTTAAACAAAGACCTCCTATAAGTAGAGATTGGTGGTATTTTAGAATAGCTTCATTATTAAGAAAAATATATGTTCATGGTCCTGTTGGGGTAAACAAACTTAAAAGAGATTATGGTGGTAAAAAGAGAAGAGGATATAAACCACCGCACTTTTATAGAGGTTCTGGGAGCATAATAAGAAAAGGTTTACAACAATTAGAAAAAGCTGGATTTATTAAACAAGTAGAAGTTAAAGGTCATAAAGGTAGAGCTATTACGCCTGCAGGAAAATCATTTTTAGATAAATTAGCTAATCAAATTAAAAATGCAAGAACAACAAAATAATATAAATGAAGCAGTAAGGTTACAACAGCAAATTGATTATTTAGAAGGATTAGTAAAAAAATATCTAACTAAAGAAGCTATAACAAGATATTACAATGTTAAGAGTGCACATCCAGAAACAGCAATTCAAGTTTTATCTTTATTAGCACAATCATTACAGTATGGAAACATTAAAGAAAAAATAACAGATGAACAATTTAAAAGTTTATTAATACAAATAACACAAAAGAAAGAATTTAGATTATTAAAATGAGCAGCAATAAAAATTTACCTAAGAAATTAAGATTAGCAAAGAAGAAAAAACAAACTAGATGGGCTCCTTTTTGGTTAATCCCGAAAGTTTTTGGTAAGGGTAGAAGAGTTCATCCAAGTAGAATAACAAGAGTAAAGAGAAATTGGCGTCGCACTAAAGCTAAGGTTTAAAATGGCAGATCTAGAAAGAATTTATACAATACCATTAAGAAGAGAATTTTTGAAAGCTCCAAGTTATAAAAGAGCTAAGAAGTCTGTTAATTTTGTAAGAGAGTTTTTAATGAGACATATGAAAGCAAATGAAGTAAAGATTGGTAGACACTTAAATCAAAAAATTCTAGAAAGAGGAAGAACAAATCCTCCATCTAAAGTTCAAGTTAAGGCTATAAAAGAAAATAATATTGTTAAAGTTGAATTAGTTGATTTTGCTTATGAGGAAGTTTCTTTAGGTAAAGTTGAGGAAAAAGGCTTGGATTTGAGATCAATTAAAGAAATTACAAGAAAAGATATAAAAACTTTAAAAGATCAAGGTTATAGAACAGCTGAAGAATTAAGTAAAGCAGATGTAAAAGATTTAGCACATAAATTAAGTGTGAGTGAAGAACTAGCCATTAAATATATAGAAGGTGCTAAGAAAGCTTTAGAAGAAAGAAACCAAAGAGAAAAATTACTAGAAGAGAAAAAGGAATTATTAAGGGAAACTAAAGTTGATGAAAAATTAGCTGAAAAATTGACTAAAGCTCCTAAAGAGAAGAGAACACAAGCTGGAAAAGAAAAAGGTATAATTGGTAGTACAGGGAAAAAGTAATTAAAGTATTCTTAATTTGTTTTTATTATGGAAAATTTATTACCTTATGAAAAAGTAAAGAGAAAAGTAATTGTTAAGAGAGATGCTGAAACTGATTATAGGTATGGGAAAAAACCTGAAGAACGAAATGTTGAAGAACTAATTAAATATGGAATAGTAAATATAAATAAACCTCAAGGTCCAACTAGTCATCAAGTTTCTGGATATGTTAAAGAAATATTAGAAATAAATAAGTGTGGTCATTCTGGAAGTTTGGATCCTAATGTTACTGGTGTATTACCTATAGCACTAGATAAAGCTACAAGAATAGTTTATGCTTTACTTAAATCAGGAAAAGAATACGTTTGTTTGATGCATTTACATAGTAAAATAGAAGAAGAATTAATAAGAAAAACTGCTAATGAATTTATAGGAAAAATAAATCAATTAGTCCCAAAAAGAAGTGCTGTTAAAAGACAAGTAAGACAAAGAGAGATTTATTATCTAAACATTCTTGAGATTGAAGATAAAGAAGTATTATTTAGAATTGGATGTGAAGCTGGATTTTATGTAAGAAAATTTTGTCATGATTGGGCCATAAAATTAAATACAGGGGGAAATATGAAACAATTAATAAGAACTAAAGTTTCATGTTTTACAGATAAAAATTGGTATTCTTTACAAGATTTAAAAGATTCTTATGAATATTATAAACAAGGTAAAGAACAAGAAATAAAGAATATTATTGTTCCTTTTGAATATGGTGTAAATTATTTACCTAAAATATGGGTTTCTGATACTACTGTAGATACTTTATGTCATGGTGCTCATTTAAGTGTTCCTGGTATTGTTAAATATACTAATGAGTTTAAGCAAGGTGATTTAGTAGCTGTTTATACTTTAAAAAATGAATTAATTTGTTTAGGTAATGCTTTAGTTGATAATGATTATATTATTGATAATGAGAAAGGTGAAGTTGTAAAGAATGATATGGTTTTTATGGAGAGAAATACATATCCTAAGTATGTGAAAGAAAAGATTTAAATTACTTTAGCTTTTATATAATAACATGTTATCTAAGAAGGAAATTAAAGAAATAAAGGAGATTAAAAAGAAAAGTGATGAAATTGAAAAGAGAAAAAATGAACTAAACCAAGAGTTAGAAAAGATCATAGAAAAACTATATGTAATAGAAGAGTCTAAAATTAAGACATTGTAAATCGCTTAATTACTATCCTGTTAAAAAAATTATATGGCATTAATTTTAACAGTCGTACTATGGTAAGATTATTTGTAAGACCGGATGAAGAAATTCTTAATCTAATAGAAAGAGGTATTGAAAAATGTAATGGAAACTTATTGAAATTTTCTAAAGAGATTAATATTTGTAGAACTACAGTATATCATTGGTTTGAACAGAAGATTTGGATTGATATTGAAAAATTTAGAAATATCTGTAAATACTTAGGTTTAAATTACGAGAATTATTTAATAGAAAAACAAGTACATTCTACAAGAAGTGATCCTGAAATATTTAATAAAGACTGGTTTAAAATTAATTCTAATATATCTTTATTATTAGGTTGGATTTGTACTGAAGGATATATCCCAAAGAAAAACAGTTGTAGGGTAACTATATCACAAAATGATGTTGAAGTACTTAAAAAATTAGAGTCCATCATAAGATTAGAGTACCCCATAAATAATAAAATAATTATAAGATCTGATAAAAATAAAGAAAACAAGAGACTAGAAATAAGTTCTCCTATGTTTTGGTACGTGTTGGTTAATCATTTTAAAATTCCAGAGGGTAAAAAGAATTTTATTGTTTCAGTACCAAAACAAATATTTGATTCAAATAAAGAGTGTAAGCGTGCCTTTTTAACTGCAACTTTTGAGGGAGATGGATCTTGGCCACCTGATACAATAAACATAAGAATGACAAGTAAAGATTACGTCATTAGTTGTTATAAGCTACTTAAGGAATTGAAATATAATACTACTTATGCTAGACTTTCACAAGAAAATACATGGATAGTTCAGCTTAGTTCAAAAAAAGACATTTGTAGATTTGTTTATGAGAATACACCTTATTTCCTTGCTAAAAATAAATTAGAATATTTTTCAATGAAAAAATTTCTAGAAGACTATTTATATAAAAACCATTATATAAAAGTTGATTGGATGATCATTAAGAAAATCAAAATAAAATTGAATCTGAGATTAAGTGAACTAAGAGACTTAATTGAAAAAGAAACGGGCTATAACTATAAAACGAAATATTTAAAAGACTGGATTGGATATAGAAAATGTAGAGAAAATCTTAAAATTAGACTTCCAGTGTTAACACTTTTTTCAAGGATTCTTAACAATCCTAAAATTGTGCCAGACGAATATAGTTGGATAGAAGAAGTCTACAAAACTAGAAAATTTGAGAGTCTAAGGAATATTTATGAAATTAGAAGTAATGGAACAATTGGAGACGAAATCAAGAGAAGTTAATCATAAATTAGTTAGAGTTACAAGAGAAAGTGGGATTCCTTTACTAGGATTAATATTTATAGGTATAGTAGACAGAGGGACTAATTTAATTCAGGTTAGAGCTACAACTTTATGTAATATGCGGTGTCCTTTCTGTAGCACTTCAGCAAATGATTTTAAAATGCACCCAACAAACTATATTGTAGATTTAGATTATTTAATTGATTATGTAAGAGAAGTTGTTAAGTATAAAGAAGGGGATGTAGAAGTATTTCTAGATTCTGTAGGAGAACCTATGATTTATCCTGATTATGCAAAATTAGTACAAGAAATTAAAAAAATTCAAGGAGTAAGAAAAATAAGTACTGTAACTAATGGTACATTTTTAAGTGTAAATAAAGTTAGAGAATTAGAAAAAGCTGGTTTAGACCAAATTAATCTAAGTTTTCATGCTTTTAATCCAGAATTAAGTAAAAAATTGTTTGGTATGGATAATTATAATGTAGAAAAAGTAAAAGAATCTATTTTAGAAATTAAAAAAACTAAGATTGATTTAATGCTTACTCCTGTTTACTTACCAGGATTAAATGATAATGAAGTAGAAGATATAATTAAATTTTGTAAAGATAATAATATTAAAATTGGAATACAAAAATATGAAATTCATAAATATGGAAGAAAAGTTAAAGGTGTAAAAGCACAAAATTATTACAAGTTTTATAATAAGATTAGAGAATGGGAAAAGAAATTTGATATGAAATTAAGAGTAACAGCTAAAGATTTAAATGTTTATTATAAAAAAAGAATTCCTATTGCTTTTGAAAAAGGACAAAAAATTATGGTTAATGTAAAAGCTCCTGGATGGTTTGGTAATGAAGTCATTGGAGTAAAAGATAATAGAGCTATAACTATATTTAATAGTTATAATAAACCAGGGGATAAAATAAAAGTACAAATCATTGAGAATTCTAATAATTTATATTTAGCTAGAAAAATATAAACTTTAAAGTAGCATAAAAAGATTTATATAGAAGTTTAATTATAATGTTTTTTATAATATTAAAAATAATTTGAAGGGGGTGTTAAGTAATGGTAAAATCATTTGGTGCATGGGCATTTTTATTTGGAGTGATTTTAGCAGTAATTCTAGGTCTAGTATCTCAAGGCACATTAAATGCTTTATGGACTTGGATATTAGTGCTTATAGGTTTAGTAGTTGGATTACTAAATGTTACTGAGAAAGAAGTAACTCCATTTATGATGGCCGGTGCAGTATTAGTAATTGTAAGTAGCTTAGGATCAGCTGTTATGGACTCTGTTCCTTTATTAAACGGGATTTTAATGGCTATGTTAGCATTATTTGTTCCAGCTACTATAGTAGTTGCTATAAAATCAGTTTTTGCACTTGCTAAAGACTAATTCTTTTTTTATTTTTTTTTAAATTTGGTGCTTCCCTGATTTATAGTCCTCTAAACCTCATAGGGTTGCACCATTTTTAATAAGATTTAAATAAACTAATTCTAATTTTATTTTATGCAAAGAATAAGAATTTTGATTTATGGTAATGTTCATGGTGTTGGTTTTAGATACTTTATTGAGAGGTCTGCTAAATATTTAGGTTTAAAAGGGTATGTAATAAATTTACAAGATTGTGTAGAAGTAGTAGTAGAGGGCTTGGAAAAAGATTTGGCTAAATTAATAGAGCTATGTAATAAAGGTCCAAATACAGCTAAAGTTACTAATATTAAGATAAATAAAATGCCTTATAAAAATGAATTTAATGATTTTAGAATATTTAGATAAAGGAAAAAGATTATAAATTAAAGCAATTCTATTTTTTAGATATGCAACCAGAAGAACAATTAATACAGCAAAGAATTATTAAACTTAAAAGACTAAAAGAACTTGGTATTAATCCTTATCCTTATAGTTTTAAAGGAACTACTTATTCTAAAGAAATTCTTGGAAAAAATAAAAAATTAGAGAAAGATACTAAGACAAATAAAAATGTAAAAATATCTGGAAGAATTATTACATTAAGAGATATGGGTAAAGTTAGTTTTGGCCATATTCAAGATTTTAAAGGAAAAATTCAATTTTATATTAGAGAAGATGATAATAAAAATAATTATGAAATTTTAAAGAATCTAGATTTAGGAGATATTATAGGAGTAGAAGGAACTATATTTACCACTAAAGCTGGTGAGATTACAATCTGGACTAAAAAATTAATATTGCTTGCTAAAGCTTTAAGGCCTCTTCCCGAGAAATGGCATGGTTTACAAGACATAGAAGCAAGATATAGATATAGACATCTTGATTTTATTTCTAATCCTGAAGTTAAAGAAACATTTGTTAAAAGAGCAGAAATTTTAAGAGCTATTCATGAATTTATGGATTCTAAAGGTTTTATAGAAATAGACACACCAATATTACAAAGTATTTATGGAGGAGCTCATGCTAGGCCATTTAAAACTTTTCTACATGATTTAAAATCAGATATGTTTTTGAGAATTAGTGATGAACTTTATTTGAAAAGATTAATGGTTGGTGGTTTTGATAAGGTGTATGAAATAGGAAGAGATTTTAGAAATGAAAGCATAACAAGATTACATAATCCTGAATTTACTATGATGGAAGCATATTGGGCTTATACTGATTATAATGATATGATGGAATTAACTGAAGATTTATTTAATTACATAGCAAAAAAAGTATTTGGAACAACTAAGTTTAAGATTAATAAAAACACTATTGATATTAAAAAACCATGGAAAAGAATGACTATGAAAGATGCTTTAAAGAAATTTGCTAATTTAGACGTAGATAAAAAAAATGATACTGAATTAATGCATTTACTTGAGCAAAATGATATTGACATTAAAGAATTTTCAAGAGGTATAGCTACAGCAGAATTATTTAAGTTTTTAGTTGAACCAAAATTAATACAACCAATATTTATTTATGATTATCCTAAGGAAACTACTCCTTTATGTAAAGTTAAACGTGATAATCCAGAATTAATAGAAAGATTTGAGCCATTTATTAATGGATGGGAGCTTGGAAATGCTTATTCTGAATTAAATGATCCTATAATACAAAGGGACTTATTAGAAAAACAAGCAGAAGAATTAAGTAAAGGTAAAGAAGAAGCTCATCCTATGGACGAAGATTTTATAAGAGCTTTAGAAATAGGAATGCCTACAATGAGTGGATTGGGAATAGGAATAGACAGAATGATTATGTTATTTACAGGAAAAGAATCTATAAGGGATGTAATTGCTTTTCCATTCATGAAGCCAGAGAAATAATTATACGTCTATTATTGCAGTGTACTCTACTTTTTTATAAAATGACAATTCAAGTTTAAATTTAAGTTCATTAACGTCTTCTGCTAGTTTTTTAAAGTATCCAATATCATTTAGTGATTTTAAATTTTCACTAAAGTGATTAAAATCATAATTATTTCCTTGAGATCTAAAAAGTTGTTTTGGAGAGCGAATTTTTGTATCACATCCCTTATATGAACACATTATATATGGACCGTTTTCATCGTATCCACCATTACCGTTTTTCAAGGATTTTTCAAACTCTGGAGTCATTAAATGGACATAATACCTTCTAAATTCTTTAGGATCTTTTATTGATAATCCTTCTAAAAACTTATTATCTTTTTCTTTTGATATAACTGTAAGAAAAGATTTTTCACTTGGATGTATTAGTTCTTCTAAAGTTGCCATTTTACTCCTTAAATTATAGTTTTTGAATAAAAAAAGAATTTATAAATCTTACTATTTGATTATTAAAAAGGTTTATATATTAGCTCTATATTTATCGAGCATACGATTAATTATTTTAAATAACCCTGGAGGTGTAAAATGGGAGATTCATTAGTTGTAAGAAGTAAGATTAAAGAGTTTGTAGGAGACTTTAATGTTTCTGGTGATTTTGCTGATGCTCTAAGTAAAAAAGTTGAAATGATGGTTAAGGAAGCTGTAGAAAGAGCAAAAGCAAATGGTCGTAAAACAGTTCAATCAAGAGATCTTTAATTTTTTCTTTTTATTTTTAAAATGAAAGTTAATGTTTATATAGAAAAGCAAAATAAGAATTTAGATTTAGTTTTAGATGATAATTTTAAAGTTATTGATCTACTAAGAAAAATTAATGTAAATAAAGAGACTGTTTTAATCGTAAAAAATGATACTTTAGTTACAGAAGATTCAGAATTAAAAAATAATGATAATATAAAATTATTAAGCGTTATTTCTGGTGGTTAGATATCTTTACTCCAAATTTTATATTTCTTATATAAGTTATCTACTAAAGATTCTTGTTTTTCTTGTTTATATGCTTGTCCATTTCTTTTATTCCATTCTATAACTTCAGAACCCCATGTTGCTCCTGCTCCGAAAACTACTAATCCTACAAGATCACCTTCATTTAAAGAGTTTGACTTATATTCATCATCCAAACCAATTCCTGCCGAGGCTGCAGAGCTATTACCTAAAAATTTTACTCCTTTAGTATATATTTTTTCAGGGTCAATACCCAATCTTTTTCCTGAAGAATCAATTATATATAAATTTGCTTGATGTGAGATTAATCTTTTCATAAGTTTATTCATGTCTTCTTGCTTAAATCTAGCAGCTTCCCATGATTTTCTCATAGCTTCAGGCATTTTTCTAACAGCGAACTTATAAACAGCACGACCATCCATTTTGAAGTAATGTCTTTTAGTGGTTTGTTCATTGGAAAATTCTATTGGATTTTGATTGACTAATTGACTATTATATCCACTTCTATAAGAGATTGTATTACCTATAGAGCCATCCGCTCCTGTATAAGATGAAAGAAATCCACCATCATTAAAAAAGTTTAGAACTTGGAATGATGCACTATCTGATAATAAAATACAAGTGTTTCTATCTTTCCAATCAACAACATTTGAGAGTTTATCTACAGCGCCAACTAATACATTTAATTTTGATTTATTTGAAAGGTAGGCTGTATGCATCAAGTCTATTGCTCTATCTAATGCATAAATACCACCAGAACAACCAGCACTTATATCCTCTGCTTTAATATTAGTTGTTCCTATTAAATGTTGTATTATACATGCTGCAGATGGGACTGTAAACTCATCTGTATAGTTATGCCCTACAATTATTGCATCAATATCTTTTACTTTAAGATGTGCATCCTCAATTGCTTCTAGTGCAGCAGCTGCTCCCATAGTATATATATTATAATGTTCAGGTGCTATGCTTCTTTCTTTAATACCAACATGATTTAAAATCCATTCATCAGAAGTCTCAATCATTCTTTCAAGGTCTTTATTAGTTAACCTTAAGGGAGGTATACAACTCCCACTGCCAGCTATCCCTACTCTTGGATACACATCTATAAAACTTTTAACTACCATAGATTTATTAAGTAAAAAATATTTATAAATCTAATTGTTTTCTATAAGAATATGGTATGCAAGAAATGTTATACAGAAAGTGTAATTATTTTACCTAATAGTAATGTAAAGTTATGTAGAAGTTGTTTTATTAAGTATTTTGAGAAAAAAGTATTTAAGACTATAGCAAAATATAATCTAGTTGAGAATAAAGATAAAATTGCAGTAGGTGTTTCTGGTGGGAAAGATTCTTTATCAGTATTACACTTATTAACAAAATTTTCTGATAAAAAGAGAAATTTAGATATAGTTGCTATAGCCATAGATGAAGGTATTCATGGTTATAGGGAAAAAACATTAAATACATTAAAAGAATATTGCAATAAAAATAATATTGATTTACACATTTTTTCTTATAAAAAAGAATTTGGTTATAGTTTAGATGAAATGTTAAGAACTATTAAAGGAGTAAATCCTT
>CAYHUM010000027.1:0-10536 GCA_964359945.1 Candidatus Woesearchaeota archaeon
CTCCTTATTATATTAATTTAGCATCAGAAGAAAAAAAGAAAATTCAAGAGTCTAAACAAAGAATTTTAGATAGTTGTGAAAGAGCCCATTATCTAAATGCTTCTCCTGTTGTATTCCATCCTGCTTACTTTGGTAATCTAGAAAAAGAAAATGTATTCAAGATAGTTAAAGAAGAAATTAAAGATGTAATTAAAACTGTAAAGAAAAATAAATGGAATACTGAAATAGCTTCTGAAACTACAGGGAGACACTCTGCTTTTGGTAATCTTGATGAAACTATATCGCTAGTAAAAGAAACTAAATGTGGTATTTGTATTGATTTAGCTCATATTTATGCAAGGAATCAAGGTAAAATTGATTATGTAGAAGTATTAGACAAAGTAAAATCATTAAAATTAAAACATTTACACTTTCATTTTTCTGGTATTAATTATTCTGATAAAGGAGAATTAAATCATTTAACTTTAAGTCAAGGAGGTCCTAATTTTGAACCCTTTGCTAAGGAAATTTTAAAAAGAAAAATTAATTGTACTATAATATCTGAAAGTCCCATAACATGGAAAGATTCCCTTAATATGAAAAAAACATTTGAGAAATTAGGTTATAAATTTATCTAGAAAGGGGGTCTTTGCGTCTTTCCTTTTTTTCTGCTTCTTTACTGAAATAATTTATTAATTCCTTAATTCTAGTGTCAGCTGAAGAACATATATAAGGACCTTTTTTATTAAAAAGATACAAGCATGCTCCTTCTAGATTACCATAATATTCAACATATGTAATATTGAACCAAACAGGAACCTTCAGTTCTTTTCCTAAAGGATTTTTAACAATAGCTTCTCCACGAAATGTATCTCCATACTCAAAATATTTACTAAAATCCACTCTCCAATTAATCTTATCATTCTTAGTCTCGGAAATTATTTTATCAAATGCTTTATTTATAACTGCTTCTGATTTTTGTTTAATATCTAATCCTAGTACCTTTTCAAGGCCCTCAAATAATTTTGTATTAATATCTTTCATTTTTATTCTTTGCAATTTTAATCAACAAACTTTATAAATCTTTCTATTTGTTACTACTATCAAATTAATTACCTAGAACTTTCAGCTTGTCTTTCTACTTCTATTCTTTTAGCTATAGCAGTACTAGTATTATCATTATTATAAGCTTTTATTATTTCTTCAGCTAAAGCTTCTTCTATTCTCTTTTTGTTCTTAAAAGATTTAGTATAAGCACCTTGAGCCATAATTCTTAAAGCAAGGTCTAAACGTCTTAAAGGACTGCAATCAACTGCTTGTGGATATCTAGCTCCTCCATATTCTATGGTAGTAATCTCTTCTCTAGGAGCTGCATTCTCTATAGCTTTAACAAATACCTCAATGGGGTTTTTATTTGTATTTTTTTCAACAATATTTAAAGCTCTATAAACTATATTATATAACTTAATTGATTTACCTGTATTATGACCAGAAGTTAATTTATGTTTTCTTCCTCTATGTCCAGAAACCATTAATTTATTCATTAATTTTTCAACAACATTAGTTTTTTTACCCCACACCCTTGTTTTATTATTTCTACCACCAGTCCTAGGAACTACTACTGCATCTAGGTTTATATACTCTCTTAAAGAAACATCATTTACTTTTACTGTACTTGTATCCCATCTATTAAATAACCTTAATAATTTCATAAAAATACCTCAATAAAAACCATTTATAAAACTTACTATATTTGCCTTATCTTTTTAGTATATGTATTCTTAATTTCTATAAACTTACCTTGATATTTAACTTTTTTCTTAGTAAATCCATATTCCTGTATTTCAAATGATTTTTTACCAATATTAAAAAGTTTATACCAATCACCATGTTCTTTATCAATTTTATAACCAATTTCTAAAATAGTTCCGCTACTTTGTGAAATATCTTTACCCCAAAAAGGGAATAGCATTTTGTATATAGGTAATTCTTCTCCATGACATTCGAATTTCTTCAACCATATACCTAAAGTAGGTTTGCCTCTTTCATTTTTTATTTCTTTTATGTAATCTTTTTGTTCTTTAGTTAAGATTTTTTCAAGTGGACTAAAATATTCATGTAAAGTAACAAAATACTGTCCATTAGAATGATCAAAAACCATATATTTTTTTATGTAATTATTATCTTTAAATTCAGACCAGTCTTCAATACATGTTTGATTTTCAAATAATTTCCCATGTTGTCTATTAAATTCAATTTTTCTCCAAGAATTATCAAAATTAGGATAAACTTTAAGAGTTTCTTTAATTTTTAAATTTCCTATTATTTTGTGATTACCTAAATAAAGTATAGAATCCTTAGCCCAAGGTTTACTTTGATTATCTAAAAACACCCATTCATTTTGAGGGGGTAATCCAAAAACTTCTATCCATCCAACCATAGCATCATATCTTGGCATTAAAAATTCAACAACTTTGTCATTATAAGAAACTTTTACATCATAATAAAAAGTATCTTTTTTTATATTACGAAATTTTATGTGTAAAAAACCATTCCAGTCCATATTATTTTTCATAAAAATGTTAAGAAACAAAAATATATAAAACTATCTTCTACCTTTCTCAATTAAACCATGAACTAATGCATCTAAACTTTGGTCATTAACCTTAATTACTTGCCATCTAACTGTTGGTATATCACCCTTAGCTCTTCCTTTAGTTCCCCCAATGCATTCAACTACAACTTCATCGTGCTCATCTATAAGTTTAATAGCATTATAACCTGGAACAAAGGCTGTAATTTGTCTTCCATTTTTTATTAATTGTACTTTAACACACTTCCTCATTGCAGAATTAGGTTGCTTAGCTTCTAATTGTACTTTTTCTAGAACTATTCCTTTAGCCATAGGACTACCTTTAAGAGGATCAGACTTCTTCTTTAAGTTAAGTATGCTTCTAACATACTTGTCATCACTCCATCTATATTTTTTCCTATTCTTCTTTAATTTCTTTCCCGCATATAATCCTGGTGACATTTTCAAATTATTTTAATTTCATTAATGGTAAAATACCTTCTTAAAATATCTTTTAATTCTAGTAAATTTTTACTGTCTCGGCCCATTAATAAAGCTTTTGATTTCTTATCTTTAACCATAATAATAAGCTTACTATCATTAAAATTTATCTCCTTAACATCTATGGGATAAATATAATTTCTTACAAACTTAATTATGTCTTCATTAAACTCAACTATTTTTATATTTTTTTTAATTAAATTTCCCATTCTCTTTACATTGATTCCATTTTTACCTATGGCTTTACTTATTTCCCCACTATAAACAACAAAAATAATTCCTCTATCATTACTTAAACAATCTTTAATCTTAGCTTTTGTTAGATCTTCAAAAAGAGTGATATAATTTATAATTTGAGAATTATATTTCATATTAAAAACTTAGAACACTAATATTAAATGGTTTTTTAAATAAAGCCCCCAATTCCTCATTATTCTCTTTTACCTCATAAATTTGTAAATCGTAAGCTTTTGCATAATACTTTAAATCTCTTTTAACATTACTAGGACAATTAGAACTTATAACTATATTTTTTATTTTTTTATTTTTTATTAATTTAAGTGTTTTTTCAGTCCCTATATTTACTTTCTTTTCCTTTATTATTTTTTTAATATCAACTTCACTCATTTTCTTCCTTAATCATCTTTACTACTAATCCAGGTAATCCAGTTCCTAAAGGCACAGGTTGGTTCAATAAAACATTTTCAATTACACTATTAAGTCTATCTCTCTCACCAACTAAACTTGCATTTATTATATGTTTTATAGGAGTTTCAAAACTTGCTCTGGCTAATACACTTTCTTTTTCTCCTGTAATCCCTCCCCTAGTTATTCCTCTTACATATCCAGTTAAAGTCATAACATCTGACAATAACATTATATGTCTCATGTCTATATCTAATCCTTGCTCTTCAATGACGCTTAATGATTCATTTATTATTGCTTGTCTAGCTGCTTCTATACCTAAAACATCATAAATTTCTACTATGTCATTTGTACTTGTCCTTACTTCATCGACGTCTTCCATTTCTAAAGCACCTTTTAAATTACTACCTGCACATAAAATAATAAATTCCTCATCTTTCTTTATAGGTTTAACATGTGTTATTCCCTTTAATCCTTTTATGTAACTATCTTTTATTTTCTCCTTAATTTTATACAATTCATTTATAGTAATTTCCTTTACCTTAGGTCTTGCTATTAATAAATCATCTTCAAATTTCATATTTACATTCTTTAGATTTTCATTAAGAACATTAACTAATTGCGTAGGAGTAATTTCAAGTTCTCTCATTTTTTTTCTATCAATTTTTACTTCTATGTATGATTTAACTAAATTTATAGAAAATTCTTGTGCTATTTCTCTTAATTTTGTTTCTTTGATTAATAAGGCAATTTTTCTTACTTCTTCTGCATTCTTATTATATTTCTTTTTTAAATAAATCTCCATCCTAGGAGTACTTGGTGTTTTTCTTGCATCAAATATTTCAATTAATCTTGGCAATCCCAAAGTAACATTCATTTCTTGTACCCCGGCAAAATGAAATGTGTTTAAAGTCATCTGAGTTCCGGGCTCACCAAAAGATTCAGCAGTTATTATTCCTATAGCTTCTCCAGGATTAATCTTCATTTCATCATATATCTTAGCTACTTCCTCAAATACTTTTTTAGTTTGATTTTCATTTAATTTTTTATTCTTACATTCATTAACTACATCTTCTATAATTCTTTCGGGTATTATGTCTTTATATTTATCAAAATAATCAGCCATTTTATTCTCCTTTAATTTGCTCAACTATTTTCTTAATATTTATATAACCGCCTTCACTCTTACTAACATCAATATTATCATTACCATAAACAAATTGAACAATAGTCTTATTTGCGTCTCTAACAGTATAATCATACTCTACTTTTAGATCTTGTAAAGCATTGGCTAATCTTCTATATAGATAACCTGATTTTGGAGTTCTCAAAGCAGTATCCATTAATGAATCACGTCCAGTCATTGCACTAAAGAAAAATTCTGTAGGTACCAATCCTTGTTTAAATCCATGTTTAACAAAACCTTTTGCTTCTGGACTTAAATCATTTTCTTTAAACATAGCTAATGATCTTCTTCTATATCCTCTTTCTATTCTTCTGCCTCTTAATGCTTGTTGTCCTACGCATGAAGCCATTTGAGCTAAGTTAACTATATTACCTCTTGATCCAGAATTTGCCATTATTATTGTAGGATTATCATCACTTGCAATATCTAAAATTATTCTACCAATTGAGTTTCTAACTCTATTTAATATCTCGATAATTCTTCTTTCTAATGTTTCTTCTACAGTCATTCCTGGTATAGCGTCTAATTCATTATTATTATATTGGGCTATTAAAGATTGAACTTTCTTTTCTGCCTCTTCTATAACCATATTATTTTTCTTTACTATATCTTCTGGTAAGTCAGTATCACTAATAGCTGTAGTAAATCCTTTTCTTAACAAAACTTCTATACCTAATCTAAATATTTTTTCTAATATCTCTGTTCCCTTATCTTCTTTATATTGTGAATATAAAGACCTTATTAACCATCCATTTTCTCCACCAATAGTAGCTTTATCTATAACACCAGAAATTAAATTTCCTTTCCTAATTACAACATCAAATTCATCTTTAGTTTTATCTGCACTCTTAGATCTTCCTACAAAGTTAAAATCATTTGGTAATAAAAAACTAAATACTCTTTTACCATCTACATTATTAGGTAAGTCCTTTAATTTTGGATCATCTATACCTAAAGAAAATAATATTTGAATAGCATCTTTTTTATTTAATTTTGAATCTTTAGTCAATAAATAATTCCCAGTAACAGAATCATCTATGCAACCAACAACATTTAAACCATTTTTAGGAGTAATTATATGACTTTGAACCTTCATTAAAACTTCTGCTTCTGCTCTTGCCTCTTCTGTCTGAGGTATGTGTAAATTCATCTCATCACCATCGAAATCAGCATTATAAGGAGCACAAACAATTGGATTTAATCTGAAAGATCTTCCTGGTAATACTTTAATTTTATGACACATAATTGACATTCTATGTAAAGATGGTTGTCTATTAAATACTGCTATATCTCCATCCATTATATGACGTTCAACACTATATCCAGGTTGTAATTCTTCTAATAATTGTTCCTTAGTTTCATTAGTTATTTTTTTCTTTATCCCATCTGGTCTTATAATATAATTTGCTCCTGGATATTCAGTAGGACCTCTTTGAACAAATTTCTTTAATCTTTCAATATTAAATTCAGTAACTCTTTCAGGTATAGTTAATTCAGTAGCAATTATTTTAGGAACTCCAACTTCATTTAATCTTATTTTTGTATCTGGGCTTATTACAGTACGAGCAGCATAATTAACTCTTTTTCCTGCTAAATTATGTCTAAATCTTCCTTCTTTACTTTTTATTCTCTCAGTCAAAGTTTTTAATGGCTGCCCACTCCTATGACGTGCAGGTGGTAATTGTGCAACCTCATTATCAAAATAAGTTGTAATGTGATATTGTAATAAATCCCATAAATCTTCTATAATAATTTCAGGAGCACCTGCATTTATATTTTCAAATAATCTCTGATTTATTCTTATTATATCGCTTAACTTATGTGTTAAGTCATCTTCTGAACGTTCACCAGTTTCTAAGGTAATAGAAGGCCTTGTAGTTACTGGAGGCACTGGTAATAAAGTTAATATCATCCATTCAGGTCTTGCTACCTTAGGATTAATCCCCAAAGCTTCTACGTCTTCATCAGGTATTTTTTCTAATCTTGCTCTTACTTCAATTGGATTTAATCTTTTACTATTTTCAAAGAAACTAGTTGGTTTTTCTATTTTAACTGAAAATTGTTTACCTTTGCAATGTGGACATTTCTTAATTGTCTGCAATGAATGTAAAACATCTCTTATTTTTTTCTTTTTAGCTTCACTTCCTTTTTCTCTCTCAATCTGATCTATGTTTAAAACAGTATCTTTAATTTTTTCATCCTGCATTAAAATTCTTCCACAATCTCTACATGTACTTCTTAATAAAGCTAAGATTACATTTACATATTTAAGATGTATAATTGGTCTTGCTAATTCTATAAAACCAAAATGACCTAAACATTCTTTTATTTTTCCCCCGCAAGTCTTACATCTTAATCCAGGATCTATTACTCCTAATCTTATATCCATTAATCCTCCATCTACAGGATAACCTTCTTTATCATACAATTCAGGAGTAACTATCTTAGCTGCTCCCATCTTCTTAATATGCTTAGGACTCAATACACCAAACAATATTGAATCTACTTTTTTATAGACATATTCTTCTGCCATTTTAGTATTTGCTCTTTAGTATTAATCTTGGATATATACACATTGATTTTAATTCATCTATTAATAATTTGAATGCATATGAAATATCAATTGCAGTAACTTCTACATTAGGACCACAATTTAAACAATATTTTCTATTTCTATAAGCATCATGTACAGCCATCATGCCACAATTCTCACACACATATACTATAGTTTTATCAGAATCAAATCTTTCTTTTAATAATAATGAAGCACCATGTGCAACAAAGCAATCTTTCTCCATCTCTCCTAATCTTAATCCTCCTCCTTGAGCTCTTCCTTCTATAGGCTGTCTTGTTAGTAATTGAATTCTTCCAGAAGCTCTTGCGTGTAATTTATTAGCAACCATATGTCTTAATTTTAAATAATAAATATTTCCTATAAAAATTTTAACTTCATATTTTTCCCCTGTAATACCATTACACATTGTTTCAGTTCCATTATCTCTAAACCCTAACTCAATTAATTTATTTCTTAATTCTTTTTCACTAACAGCATCAAAAGTAGTTCCATCTATGTAATTTCCTGATAAAGCACCAACCTTTCCAGCTAAAGTCTCAATTAATTGTGAGATAGTCATTCTAGCTGGAATACTATGAGGACTAAAAATTAAATCTGGTGTAATTCCACTAGCACTAAAAGGCATATCTCTTTCTTCTACAATTAATCCGATTACTCCCTTTTGTCCATGTCTTGATGCAAATTTATCTCCTATTTCAGGGATTCTTTCATCTCTTAATCTTACTTGAACTAATTTATTGCCTTCTTCATTTTCTGTAACTATAATAGTATCTACTATTCCACTTTCTCCATGTTTAACTGTAGTACTACTTTCTCTTCTTGTACTTGCTGCAATACTAAATTCTTCTAACTCTCCCAAAAATCTAGGAGGACTTGTTTTTCCAACAATAACATCATCTTCTTTTAACTTAGCTCCTACATAAATAATCCCGTCTTGCTCTAATAATTTATAGTCTTTTTCTGATTTATAACCTTTAGTTTCTTTATCTGGAATACAAATTTCATCTGTTAATCCCCCACTATATCTTAATTCCTCTACACTATATGGTCTAAAATAAGTTGATCTAAATAAACCTCTATCAATAGAACCTTTATTAAAAATAATTGCATCTTCCATATTATAACCTTCATAACTCATAAATGCAATTACTATGTTTTGTCCAGAAGGATGTTTATCATATTTCATAATATCACTAACAAAGCTTTTTACTATAGGGATTTGTGGATGGTGTAATATACTAACATCAGTATCAATTTTTAATAAATAATTAGCAGTATACATTCCTAAACTTTGTTTCTGTATTTTACTCCCCCTTATTAATCTTGAAGACCCTGAGAAATTAGCATATGGAACTAAAGCTGTACAAATACCAAACATTAAAATTGGACTTATTTCTAAATGTGTATTTTCCTTAGTTAATTCCTTTTCATCTAAAGCTATTAAACAATTTTCTTCTTCAGCTGCATCTAGATACTCAATTATACCTTGTTCTATTAAATCCTTCCAAGTTATTTCATTATTTGTTAATTTCTTTATGTGTTCTTCTGATAACTTAGATACACCATTTTCTACTACAATTAAAGGCCTTCTTGCTCTTCCCTTTGATAATTCTACGTAAACTTCATTAAATTCTTTATCATGATAAATATTTAACGTACTAGGTAATTTTCCTGCTCTTCTATCTTCCTTAACCTTTCTTAAAAAACCATTTACGTCTTCTACTGTTCCTACAAATTTATCATCTAAGTAAACATCTACCATTTTAGCCAACCAACCTTAAGCCAAGTGCTTCTAAATTTTTCTTTATTTTTTCCTCACTATAATCCTCTTGTACTATATTAGCCATAAAAGCTAAATTTTTTCTTAATCCTATTGGTGTACCTTCTGGAGTTTCTATGGGACATAATCTTCCCCAATGAGTACCATGTAAAGCTCTAGCATCAAAATTTTCTTGTGTTGAACTTAGCAAAGAAACAACTCTATGTAAATGTGATAATATTGCTAGATTATTAGTCATATCTAAGTTTTGACTTATACCTTTTCTAGCACCAACCCATACACCTGTTGCCATAGCACTTTTAATCCTTGATGTTAATAGTTTATCTCTTATTATGATTTTAATTGAATGGAACTTTCCCCTTTTAACTAATCTCTGAAAATTATAGAGCATATCTTGAACAAGTGCTCTTAAATTAACCCTAAATAAATCAGCCATTAAATCACCACTTAATTTTAATCTTTTATTCATGTAATGATCTTTGTCAGACATCTTAATATTATCTTTAGATACCATCAAGAATTTTTTAATTAGTTTACATAAATTAAATGCTTTATAGATTCTATCTTTTGAGTTTATTCCTAAATGAGGTAATAAATATTTATCTAATTGTTCTCTTGTTTTTTCTAATTTTTGATCTTTAGCTTGCACAATTCCAATTTTTTTTGCAAGAAATTCAAGAGCTTCTTCTTCTGTTTTAATTTCAACTGAATTATATAAGTTAACATAAATATCATCATATTGTTTATCTTCAGAAATAAATCTTAAAATTTCCTCATCCCTTGTTAATCCTAATGCCTTTATTATTGCAATTATAGGAATTCTTCTAAATCTTGTAAAAGTTAAATAAAGAATACCATCTTTCATTTGTTCTATTTGATGAGGTATTCTATAAGAACCACGCTCACTATACAAAGTAGCTGAAAATTCACTTGGTCCTGATTTTTTCTTCTCAACCATCAATTTATTTGTAGCTAAATCTTCTACTATAATTAAAACTCTCTCATTACCATTTAATATAAAATAACCTCCTGGATCATCAGGATCTTCTCCTAAATTAATTAATTCCTCATCTTTTAAACCATTTAAATGACAATATTTTGATTTAAGCATTATGGGTAATTTACCAATTTGTGCAGTAAAGCTTTCTTTTTGCACATTATCTATAACAGCACTTACTTCTAAATATAAAGGAGCAGAATAAGTTAATTTTCTTAATCTTGCTTCCATAGGATAAACATTTCTTTTACTTCCATCTGCCTCTACTAATTGAGGTTTTTCAGCCCATATTTTATCTAAT
>CAYHUM010000028.1:0-8909 GCA_964359945.1 Candidatus Woesearchaeota archaeon
GTAATTCCTTTAATTCAGTTTCTGCTTCTCCTATTGCAGTTGCTTTATACTGGAAGAATATTCCTGTAACATCGGTTAAAAACAATACTGGTTCTGTATCTACTCCACCAAATAAAATTGACACTCCAAATGGCCTTGCTCCTCCAAACTGAGTAAATTGTTGTTTAATATTACATATTTCTTTGACTATGCTTTGAACATCTATAGCTTCATCATAAGTAACTCTATGTTGTTGAGCCATTATTTGTGCTCTTTCTATTAAGACACGACCATCACTTAAAATTCCTGAAGCTGTAGCTCCAACATGCTCATCTATCTGAAAAACTTTTTCTATAGAAGCAGGAATTATAAATTTATCAACTAATCTTTTATCTGCTATTAGCAAAACACCATCTTTACAGACCATTCCCATAGCACTTGTACCTTGCCTTACTGTTTTCTTTGCATATTCAACTTGTAATAATCTACCATCTGGACTAAACATAGTAGAAGTTCTATCATAACCCATCATTTGATGACTCATCGTAGGTTGCATTTTATCCTCCTAAATACCTTTTGGCTTTATTCAAAATACCTGAAACATATAAACTTCTTATTATTACAGAACTACTATTTATATATTTTATTAAAGTTAGCGAAGCTTTAGTATTGTCTATATATTTATTATTCACTTTTATGATTCCTGTTTGATTTTCAAAATTAAAACAATCTTGTATAAAATTAATATTAGTTTTAGAGCTATTTAAAACACCATTAAACTCAATATTATTTAAACTTATTGTTTTCTCTATGTCTTTAAAATTAAATTTTTTATCAGAGATAACCTTAAAAGTTAAATAACGTTTTTTCTCCTTTAAACTTGGTAACAATGATTTCATCTTAATTTATATGAGAAGAAAATTTTTTATTTCTCACTTCTCTCGTCCATAAATAGGTTAAATTATGGGTTTATAAATCTTTGGTTTTTTAAGGCTTTGCACACCAAATAGTAATCTGCACTTTAATTCCTTACTATCAGTTTTTCAGAATTTTCGTAATCAAGCCAAGCGTTAGCCTCAAAAGTTTCAGCAATCAAGACACAAATATTATGGGCTAAACACTTACACAATAATTCATTATTTTGCGCTGTTTCTGTCCTGCAATACAAATGAGTTCCCATTTTTCTCTTAATCATATTAAAAACCGATTCAGCATTGCTTCTTTTGTGATAATGATCCAAGAATTCTTCCCTGTGTTGCTTGAAGAATCTGAACATCCTGCTCCATGTCAAAGAACCCTTAGCCCTTCCTGAACTATTAGACCTAAACATTATGTAAGGAACAGCACCTAACCCCGAAACCATTTCCATATGATTTCTAGAGGAATATGCAGCATCAGCACTTATTTCCCTCATCTCAAAGTTTTTTCTTGTTGCCTTTACCAAATCTTCAAAGAATGGTGAGTCATTGTAATAACCTTGGCTTGTTTCCACGCTTGTTATTATATTGGTCTTGACGCCAGAGCAGACATGTGCCTTCCTAAATAGCCTTCTCCAGCTATTCTTCCCTAGTCTTACACTAAACCAACGTCCATATAATGATGTTGAGAATCCAGATCCGTCAACAGTAAAATCTTTTTCAATTTCTTTTAGAGGCAGTCCTGATTTTTCTATCAAGTGTTTTAAGGATAATGTCATATTAGGATTCTTATAGTATTTTAGAATGGTGTTGAAGTGAGGTATTTTTGTTATGTAATTCTTGCCCTTAGCCCATGCAAGATAGGAAGTTGATCTCCTAGAACTTTTGTCAAAATAGGATTTCATTACACAGCAGAATATCATTTCCTTGAAGTTTGCAAATGGTCTTCCTTTCTTGAATACAGGATTTCTTACATCTATTAATTGGTCTATTAACTCTATTAAAATATCCTGAAACATAGAAAATTCCTGCGTCTGGCTTAAATTGTAAGCTGACCATTCCTGCTTGTATTTCTTCTTTGGTTTTTCTTGTTCCATAAACTTCCTTAGTTCTATTTGTTTTAATCCTCTCACGCCTTTTTTCCATCTTTCCGACCACTTATTTTTAATCTTCATAGACACCTATTATACTATAGTGTCTATGGTTACTATAGAATAAGGGATGGAAAAGTATATAAATGCTTCTATATTCCCTATAGTTGCTATGGTAAAGAAGTCCAAGCCGAAAAGAAGTGACATTACAACGATACAGATTTCTAGAGAAACTAAAGCAGAACTTGACAAACATATAAAAAGAAAAGGAGAGACTTACGATCAAATCATAAAGAGGCTTCTTAATATATAAAACCAAATAGTGCATTTTAACAATTTGAATCCCTCCAATTTATACAAACTAAATTTTAAGCATACGCTTTACTTTTTTCCTTATATTCCATAGCAATACTGTCTAATATCAAATTAAAAATCTTAATCAATAGTTGTACTTCTCTTTTATCCATATTTAATTTATATAACTGCCCTCCACTAACCTTTCTGGTTAATATTACATACTTGTTTTTAATTAGTTGTTCCATTATATTATAAGTAGTTGCTCTATTTAATCTTGTTTCTCTTGCTATATCACCTATACTAAAATCTAGTTCTCTCATTTCCAATAAAAATTCCAAGATCTTGTTTTTAGGAATTTCACCAAAAATTTCACAAAATCTTCCGTATTCAACTTTTGACACTTTTTTGTTTAACCTCCTCATAGAATTCACCTCTTTTTTTTATCAACTTTATTTTTTAACCGAAAGATATATAAATATAAGCCTCTTATCTACCAGTAATAAGAGGCATTTGCAACAGCATTTCAATACTAATTCTATTTAATAATATTTTTGATTTCATCTAGTCTTCTAGGATTTAGTGACAAATGTCTACTAGAAGGTTTTGGCTTTACCAAAATTAATCCTTCCTTAATACATATCTCTAAATCCTTTAGAGCTTTTCTATGCTCTTTTCTAGGAAGATTTCGGATCCATCTAATACAGAGGACCTCTGGTATATGTTTGCCTCCTATCATAGTATTATTAAACATTTTTCTTAATATGGAAATGCATCCCAATGATATCTTGTGTTTATTCACATTTTCTTTGTACCTCCTGTCATTTAATGACTATGATGTCTAATTGACTTTTCATAGGAGTGTGGCTTGCGGCAATTGTCCAAACAAGGAGGTGAAAGTTGCCTCATAAACACAATTACAAGTAGGAATACACTCTTATATATAAACCTTTCTATTTTTTTAGACACTTTGTATAATTATATATACAAAGTCTATATTGTCTATAGCTACTATAGAAAGATTTATAAACTTTAGTATCTTATAATATTGCAATGAAATACAAGTTATCGCCGTCAACATTGAATCTAATGGAAGAATGCAACAGATGCTTTTGGTTGCATGTTGTCAGAAATGTTAAAAGACCTTTTGGAATGATGGCAGGAATAGTTATGAAGATGGATTCTATAATTAAACATTACTTCGACAGTTATCGGGAGAAGGATTTATTACCCCCGATGGTTGAAGGAAAAATTACAGGATTTCTTCCAAAGAACATGCCCAAGACGTTGAGCCATGAAGAAAACAGCATCATTATAATTGCAGGAAAACCAGATGAGTATTTAGAGTTACCAACAGGAGAAATAGTAGCATTTGACCACAAGACTAAATCCAAAGCACCTGAAGAGGCACATCCATCAAACCAACTTCAATTAGATGTTTATACTTATTTATTAAAGATGAACGGATACAAAACAGCTAATAAAGGATACTTGGCTTTTTATTACCCTGAAGACTGTGAGCTTCATGATGGTATGGACATGCATGTGAAAATACTGGAAATAAAAACTGATCCTGACAGAGTGAAAACTTTATTAAGTAAAGCAGATAATATATTGCAGTTGGAAGAACCACCACAACCAAGTAAGGAATGTGAATACTGTTTATGGGCTAAGGGAGTTAGTCAGGAATAAGATGAAAATATATAAAAAATATTTAATAAGGAGAAATTTAGACACATACTCTGAGATGATTTTTGCAGGAAAAATTAATAAACAATTTAATCAAAAGGCGTTTTATCCATTTAAAGATAAAGGAATAGATATTATTGGACTAGATAAAAATAATAACCTTTGTTTTTATCAACTTAAAGCTAGAAATATTAATCAAAAATTTGGAGAGTATTGGTTTCAGGTCGAGGAAGAAAAATTAAAAAGATTCGAAAAGGTTACGAGAGGCAAAAAGTCTTTTTGGGTGCTTTGTGCATTAAAAGAAAAAGAACAATTTGCTTTTTTCAAAGTCCCAATAGGTATTGTCATTAGATGGTATGATGAGGCTAAGAAAAATTATAAACAAAAAAAGAAGTTATTTTTACATATTAAACCCCTTGAAGATGGAACGTATATAATAGCTCCTGAAAGGGTTGCGAAAAAGATAAATATTATGAGGTATTTATTAAAATAAATATTAAAATAAAATGAATCTGTACGACTGGGGTTATGTTTTAGGGGGGGGCGTTGGTTGGTTTTGCTGCTGGAATCTGGTTTGCATTAAAGTTTAGGAACAGAAAATGAATCAGACATTAGAAGAAAAAAGAAAATTAGGTTCTTATTTCACTAAGTCCGAGGTTATAACAAATTATATTGTAAAAAGATTAGAGTTAAAAAATGGTCTTTCTGTTCTAGAACCTTCTGTAGGGGATGGTCAATTTATTAAGAGATTAAGGGATGGATCATATGAATTGAATATAACAGTTTTTGATATTAATCCTTTATGTATTAAACATATAAAAAAAGTATACCAAGATATCAAAATAGAAAATAAAAACACATTACTTGATAATTTAGGAACATATGATAGAATTTTAGGAAACCCCCCTTATGGAGCTTTTTATACATCTAAAGAGAAAAAGTTGTATCAAAAACTTTATCCAGAAATTAATGTCACAGAATCTTATGCTTTGTTTTTAGTGAATTGTATTAAAAGATTAAAAGAGAATGGGATTTTGTCTTTTATTGTATCTGATACTTTTTTATGTCTTAACAATCACAGAAAGTTAAGGAAATTTATTTTAGATAATTGTAAGATAAAAGAGATATTTTTATTGAAAACAAAATTATTCCCAGATATTGCTTATCAATATGCTGGATTATGTATATTTACTATACAAAAATGTGGTGATGAAAAAGAGAGATTAGATAATGAGATAAGGTTTATTAATAGAGTAGATAATATAAAAATATTGCATCAATTGTCGGAATCTAATCTAAATGAAATCCCATTTTATGTTGATGGTGAATTAATTAAACAGAGAAAATATGAGAAATTTGTTAATCATATCCTCTTCCAAGCAAATATACCAAATAAAATACTTGAATTATTTATGGATAATTCTAAGTTGGTAGGTAATTTAGTAGAATGTAAAACAGGTATATATTCGGGGGATAATAAAAGACACTTTAGAATTTTAGAAACATCGAAAGGAATTAAAGAATATATAAATGCGGGATATGAAACTGTTTCTGAAAAAGAGATCATTAAAAGGACTCTTACAGAAAAAGAGAAAAAGGAAGGGATTGAATCCCCACCATTTTTTGTACAATTAATGAAAGGTGGTTCTGGAAAATATTATAAAAAACCGATTTGGTTTATTGATTGGAGCAAAAAGTCATTAAATTATATGTTAAATAATAAAAAAGCGAGAGTTCAAAATTCTGAATATTATTTTAAGAAAGGTATCTGTATGTCCTTAATAAATTCAAATAAACAACAAGCAAGGATTATGGAAGAAGTAATCTTTGATCAGTCTGATAATGGTTATTTCCCTAAAGATGAGAAATACCTATATTTTTTCCTGGGCTTTTTCAATTCACAGTTATTCAATTATATGTTAAAGAAAGTAATTAATCCAACTGCAAATGCGACAGTTAATTATGTTAAAAAAATTCCTGTATTATTACCAAATAAACTACAATTAAAAGAAATAAACAATTTAGTTAAAGAAATTATTCAAATCAGAAAAATAAATGAAGAAACAGAGATATATGCAAAAGAAATTTTAATAGATGAATTTTTTTATGATTTATATGATTTAAAGAAGAAAGATATGGAAGATATTAAAAAATTTTGTTACCATTTAAGGTAGAGATCAAGATTATTTTCTTCCAAATATTGAATTGTATTCTTATTTAAATCTTTCTTCCAGTTTACATTATCATTAATCCATTTCTTTATATCAAAACCGACAAACTTTTTCATTTCAATATAAGCTTCATCCCCACAGTAAGTTTTCCACAATTCTGAATGCTTTAGTGTTTGAAAATAGTGGTTGGTTTCATCTTCTGTAGACCTAACAAATAGTAGACATTCATAATTATCATTTAACATTTTATAGATTGAAGCAACCATTAATAAACGATTTGTATTTCCTTTTTCATTAGAACCAAACCCACTTTTTAAATCTACAACATATTTTTTACTATCTTTCTTAAAATGGACATCTAATTTCATGTTTATTTCTCCAGAAGTAACTAACAACCAAACTTTGTTATAATAGTCTTTTAAATCTTTTTTCTCTTTATTAGATAGTTTTAGATTATTTATAAATTGATTTACATCTTCTTGTAAATTCTTTTTTATCTCTTTGAACGTAGGTGGTTCAAATAATTTTACTTCTGTATTGATATTATACTCCCATAACAATTGGCAAAATAAATCCCATAATTCTCCAATTCTACGAGAAAAAGCCATGTATTCATATCTCCAAACTTGATTCCTACACTCTATCATTACTATATAAGAACAGTAAGCTACCATTAAAATATTATTCAAGAGTAAAGGATTATCCCATTTTTCAACATAAGCCTTATTTTTAATATTTAACATTAAATTGTCAGTTATCCCTTTTATATAATCATTTATCTTTTTTGACCTTGTTTCTCTTTCAGCTATCCTCATTATTTCTTTAAGGGGCTCCTTTGCCATCTTTCTAAAATAGATAAGAATTTCTGCCTTTTTTCTATATAGGTCTTTTGAGATATTCATAAAAAAGACAAAATCAGAATACTTTATAAATTATTGTGTAAACTTTGTTCTTATAAAAACACAACACCTTTATTTGAAAATACAATTGGAGGCGTGACAATCTTTTCGTAAATGGCATCTTTTAAGTCAATTGTCCCATAAATTTTTTGTAATCCGCCTATCATTGCCTTTACTTGTCTCTTAATCCACTTTCTATTGTTTTCATTTGCTATTTTGTATATCTGCAAGTACTTTACTAACTTCAAAAATACTTGGTCTTGTTCGTCTACCATTTTCTTCACCTCCGTTTTATTGACGATGCTATTATTATGTGTTGTATTTTACTTAATATTTTTTGACATTAACTTTTACATAGTGTTGTACCCTAATTTTGAACAAAAAATTATATTTTCCGAGATATATTATAAAAATAAGATTTCAAAGAAGTGTATATTACAATTTGTATAATGTAAAGTGTTGTATACATAAGAAATAATTTTATATACACATAATAATTGATATTTTATTTAAAATGCAAATTGCCTAAATAACAGTAAGGTTTAAAAACATTAAAATTCTAAACTAATATTTCAGGTGTGGTTAAGTGCTGTAGAGTGTTGTGTGGTATTGTAAGGTGGGGTAAGGATCTTCTTTATTTTTTCATTTAGTGTGCATCTTCCACAATTAATGTGCAAATAGGCTATTTCAGGGAATTAAAATGCAAAGCCGTTTTTTAAATAGTATGAAACTCAACTACGTCATTGTTTGTTAAAATATGATCTAAGCCAACAGTTTGCGAATCAAATTTTACACTCTTACCCCATATTCTAGCAAACCTAAATTTACTTACAAAGTCCTTATGAATATGTTCTGCTAAATCTCTTACACTAGAACCTTTCTTTAAAGCTAATGGCGGAAAATCCTTTTTCTTACCAGGCATTTTAGTGTAGACTGCTATAACATCTAAATTTTCCCATATTCTTTGTTTTAATAATTCTAAATTTAAATTCGTTAAAGCAGAAACACATAAATATTTTTCATTTCCTATATCATTTAAATCACATCTATTTACCACATACAAAAATTTATTATTAACATTCCCTTTTTCTAATTCATTATGCAAAAAATTAAGTTGCTCTTCATAATTTAAAGAATCTAAAATAAGCAAAACTAAATCAGATTGTTTTACTAATCCAAACAAAAAAGGCCCTTTACTTGTATAAACAAAATTTTCCGTAATAGCTGGTATCTCAATTAATTGTAATTTAATTCCATTATAATCTAAAATTCCTTGCTCTGGTAATTTTGTTGTGTATAAATATTCAGCAATTTCTGGCTTGGCATTAGTTAATTTACTTAATAATAAAGATTTCCCAGTATTTGTCATGCCTACTAAAACAATTTGAGCAGCCCCTTCTTTTTTTATAGAAATTTGATATGAAGCTTTTTTCGCAGCCTTTATAGATGCTTGTTTTAATTTACTTAATTTTTGTTTTAATTGCTTAAGTAAATTTTCTGTTCCTTTGTGTTTGGGAGCAGAAGAAATCATTTTTTGTAAAGCTTTAATCTTTTCTTCTGTAGTTCTAGCTTTATCATATTGTTCTTTAGCTAGACCATATTCTATTCCTGGATTTACTGGCATCCTTAATTAAAATAAATATAAACTTTTAAACATTTCCATAAAGCTTTTAAATTAATTTCATTGATTAACTTTAATGGCAATAACAACAAACTTAACAAATCTAGTAGCATCCTTAATAATATTATTACTTGGATTAGTTCTAGGAAGGTTTTTAGGAAAACTAATTCAAAGAATATTAAATGAACTTGAGTTAAACAGAATATTAAGAAAAGAAGGTATTAAGTTACCTCTAGAAGAATTTATAG
>CAYHUM010000029.1:0-8677 GCA_964359945.1 Candidatus Woesearchaeota archaeon
ACTGTCATTTCTAATGCAAGTACTTTATTTACAAAACCATTTTTAATGAATATTACTGTATCTATAACATGAGGTATTACTCCCAATTCAGTTCTTCCAATAAATCTTTGTATTGCATCTATAGGATTAGTAGCATGAACTACCCCAACTAAACCAATTCCACTTAACCTTAAATCAGCAAATAACCTAAAATCATGTGTATTTCTCATTTCATCAAATATTGTATAATCTGGCCTAGATAATAATAAAATATCATGAATTTCTTGCATTGTTCCATGACTTATTGCATATTGTGTAATATCATTTGGTAATATTAAATCACGAGGAGCTTCTATTGTCTTTACGATTTTATTCTTTAAAGCATAATACTCTGCCAAGGCTGTTGCTATTGTAGATTTACCATGACCAGGAGCTCCAGCTATTAAAATACCTTCAGCTTGTTCAGAAACTCTTCTTAATAATTTATCACTTAATTTATAATCTTCTAAATTTAAATGTTTTACAGGTCTTACAGCTGTTATTTCCCATCCATCTGAAAATGGTGGTTTTGTAATAACAATTCTAAATTTACCTAATTGTACTATAGTAGATCCCATTCTTTCAATTTCTATAAAACCATCTTTTCTTATCCTTGTTTCTTCTATGATTTCATGAGAAATTTTTTGTACTTCTTCTTGTTTTAATTTTTCATGGCTTAAAGCTATAAACTTCCAATTTCCAGGTATTCCTTTTTTAGCATACGGAAAAACACCTTCTTTCAAATGTACACTCATTGTTTCATCATCAAAGAATTTTTCTAATGTTAATTTAGAGGATTTTTCTTTTTGCTTAATAAAAATTACATCTATTCCTTTAGATTCAGCTACTTTTGCCTGTACTTTATCTGCAGTAATAAATGTAGCTCCTTGTTCCCATGCTAAATCCCTTATTAAAGAATCAATCTCTCCCATAGAAGCATGTTTTATTTCTAATGCACTAGGTCTTTTACCAGAAAATCTTAAAGTAAATAATTCTTTTTTACTTAATTCCTTTAAATTCTTTATTTCATCTAATCCTATATATCCAGAAACTCTTTCTAGGTTAGCTTGATGCTCTAATTCTGCTAATACAGCCTCATGTATTATAACTTCATCTACTTTAAACTCATTTTTAGAGATATTTTCAGATATAATGCCTTCTATAATTACACTTGTATCTGGTACTAATTTTTCTATTCTTTTCATATTCTTTATCTTAGAATTAGCTTATTTAAAGGTTTCTTTGATGATTATTTTATTTAAGTCCCTTAAAAACTTTTTGGAATAACTTTTTTGTAATTTTATAGTTTTCCTCATATCAGCATGATCATATTTCTCAGCTATTTTGTAAAACAAATCTTTTACACTCTTATTTTTAGGTATATTTTTACTATTATAAAATTCAATATTCTGAAATGATTTAACTGGTTCTGTGACTGAAAATGAAAGATTTAATACATCTAAGTTGTAAACGTAGGCAGTAATACTTCCTAAGAGAGGATGTCCAAAATTAATAGAGCTATGAACTAAAAATCCAAGTCCATTTTTTAAATTAGAATATGAATAAATATTTCTGTCTCCAAAATTATTTAGATGCCAATCACTGCCTTCTGTATTTTCTATATATTTTATAATTTTTTTTAGATATGTATTTTCTATAAACTGGTCCTGTAATCCTTTTATAACTTTTTCTAAATCTTTAAAAGACATTTTAACCTCAATGAGATACAAAAATATTATAAATTACCCCTTATAAATCTTTCTATTTGTCACTTTTTTATAGTAGTTAATATTAATAATAAAAAAAGTTTAAATATAGGTAAAATATATCTTACTTAGTGATTAAAATGGCCGAAATACTGCAAAACCCTGAAATAGATAAACCAATGAGATTCTTAAGAAGGGGAAGAAGAGAAGTTTATGTTTCAACGTTCAAAAAATAATCCGATACTGAAGCCAAATGAGACAAACTCCTGGGAAGATTTTAAGGTATACAATCCTGGTGCGGTTTATGAAAATAACGTATTTCACCTTTTCTATAGAGCACGAGGGACAAACTGGGTTTCAAGCATTGGCTATGCCACTTCACGCGACGGCGAGATTTTTGAGCGATTTCAAAAACCAGTTTTAAAACCCGAACAGCCCTATGAAAGCAACGGTCTTGAGGATCCACGAGTTGTTAAAGTTGGAGATACATACTTCATGACTTATACAGCTTTTGACGGTAAGGTGGCGAGGCTTTGTATTGCCACTTCACGTGACCTTAGGAATTGGGAGAAACACGGGAAGGTTTTCCAAAGCTGGGATTGGTGCAAGGCAGGTGCTCTTTTTCCGGAAATGATCGGGGATCAGTATTGGATGCTCTTTGGAGATAGAAATATCTGGCTTGCTCATTCTAACGATGGTCTTGAGTGGCAGCCGATTCAGAATCCGCTTCTCTCCTCTCGCCAAGAAAAGTATTTTGACGACTATTTTGTGGAAATGGGACCACCGCCCATCAAAACTAAAAAAGGATGGCTGGTCTTTTATCATGGCGTAAACAGAAAAAATGTTTATCGTCTTGGCTTTTTAGTGCTGGATTACAACGATCCAACCAAAATTGTTTTCCGCGTATCAGGCACTATCTTCGAACCTCAAGAACCATACGAGCTAATAGGTGTGGTTGACATATTACCTGGTGGTTGGAAAGCAATGGAGAAAATGAGCAAGCAAGAGTTGCAACAATTCATTACAAAAAACGAAAGTAAAGGGAAAATGCCGCGGGTTGTCTTTGTTTGTGGCGCCGTTCTAGTTGGCGAACAAATAAGGATATACTATGGCGCAAGTGATATGGTCGTATGTACAGCTACTGCCGATCTGGATGATATTCTTAATGCTATTCGCTAAAATGTCAGCCCGGCAATTTTCCACGCCTTAACTATATCGGATTCTGTAGACTCCCGACGTCTTTAAGGACGAGCAATAACCAGTAACCTTTTTAAACAAGTTATTTACTATAATATTATGGTACTAGATAGAGTAGTATACAAAATATTACAGAAATTAGAACCTAAAAGCAATAAGACTATTTCTAGATATTTAATTAAGCCAGTTATTAATGCAATACCTTATTCAATAATAGGCTATTTTAAAACAGGAAAGCAACAAGAAAAATATGCACAACAATTAGGATTTAGCAACCTAAAATTAACAAATTATTCTTTAATGATAGGCATTTTAAGTAAAATTGCAGAATTAGGAATTAAAACAGGGGCTTTTTATGCACTTACAAGTTATTTAGGAGATGGTTTTGAGAATAACTTATTTAAAAAAATAACTGATAATGGAATTAATGCATGGATAATAGTAAAAGGTTCAGACTTAGTAGCTAGGTCCTTTTATTCTTTAATAACTAAAAAACCAATAGGATCATTTTTTATTGAGATTCCTATTTATTTTAAGAAAAAATTATTTAATCATAAAGAACCATTAGAAGAAAAATTACTAGAGATTCCTTATAAAGCACAAGAAACCAGTGTGCCCAATTAATTGTGACTTTGGTCTTAATCTTAATTGTTCAACATGCCATTCTCTTTCAATTACCTCAGAAACTTTAACAATATTAAAATTTAATTCTTGAGCTTTTTTTATAAATTCCTGAACTTGTGTAATATTGGGGGAATAAGCAACTAAATAACTATTTTTCTTTAAAGCTCTTTTTGCATTATCTAAAGCTTTCCAAGGTTCAAGTAAATCCAAAACAATTAAATCTAAATTATTTTCATCTATTTTTTTATATACATCCTTATTTTTTAACACTACATTATTTAAATTTAGAAATTCAATATTGTCCTTAGCTAAATTATAGAAGTCTTTTCTTATTTCATAACTATAAACCTTCTTCACAAATTGTGCGAGATAAGAAGCTAATACCCCAGAACCTGTTCCTGCATCTAAGACAATAGAATTTTTATTTATAGAAGTACTTGCTAAAATTAATCCTACATCTTTAGGTAATATTATGGCAGGGCCTCTTTTAATGCGTTTTAATTCATCTATAAAATTAGCCTCAAAAACTAAAAATTTTCTATTTAAATGTGTTTTTATTATAGTTCCATTTTTAGCTTTTTTCATTTTACTCTCTTTAATTACACCATACTGACTATGAAAATCTCCTTGTTTCCAAAAAAATTCCTTTCCTTCATGTAATAATATTTTCATTCTGAATGTAGGAGGTAGGATTCGAACCTACGAACCCTCTAAGGGAACAGCTCTTGAGGCTGCCGCGTTTGACCACTCCGCCACTCCTACTTAATAAAATACTTTAAAAATCTTTATTTAAACCTTTTCTTTGTAAAATATAAAATTTAAATCATGCGAAAAATATATAAATAAGTAAACTTTTACAAGTAATGTAAAACTAAAATGAATAAAAAATATTTACTATTAATCATACCATTAATTGCAGTATTATTTTTATTAGCTGGATGTAATAAAACACAAACGCAAAATCAATATCAACCAGATACTATAAATGAGGAAAGTCAACAAGAAATACCTCATTACGATCCTGATAAAGTACAAGAACAAAAAAAAGTATATGATGCTCCAGAATTTGAAGTTACAACAATAGAAGGTAAGGTAATAACATTAAGCTCACATTTACAAGAAACTAATAAGCCTTTAGTATTATATTTCTGGGCTACATGGTGTCCTTTCTGTAAACAAGATTTTGAAAACTTAAAAAATATTTACCCACAATATAAAGATAAAGTTGATTTCTTAGCAGTTGACTTAGATACAACAGAAACAATAGATCAAATAAAAAATTATCAACAAAAAAATGGTTATACTTGGCAATTTGCTCCAGGTAATTTAGATATCTTACAAAGTTACAATATTAAAAGCACTACATCTAAATTTGGAATTACACCACAACAAAAAATAACATATCTAAAAGCAGGAGTAATTAATTCAGCTGAATGGGATTCATTATTCAAATCGTTAATATCATAATCTTTTTATATTAAGGAATTTTATAAAAAAACAATGGTAGACTATGCACTTCTTTCATTTGCTTTTTCAGCTGGTTTAGTGGCTTTTTTTAGTCCATGTGCAGTTGTTTTGCTTCCTGGATATTTGACATATTTTTTATCAAAGTATAGTAAAGATTACCAACTTCATAAAGTAGATTTTAATTTATTTTTAAAAGGATTAGAATTTGCTTTATTGACTATTTTAGGATTTTTTAGTGTTTTTGGTTTAATAGGAACTTTAGTTATCATAATAGGACAAACAATAAAAATGTTTATTCCATGGATAGCTATAATTACTGGTTTTATTTTAGTAATAGTAGGAATATTAATTTTATTTGGAAAAAACTTAACTATTAACTTACCACATATAAAAACTCAGACAAATAAAGAGAAAAAAGAAGCTTATTTATTTGGGATTGCTTATGGTGTAGCTGCTCTTGGATGTACCTTTCCTTTATTTTTAAGTATTGTAATTGGAAGTTCAATAACAAGCTCTTTAATGCAATCAATTTATTCATTAGTAGTTTATATTATTGGAATATCTGTGTTAATGATAACTGCAATTTTATTACTTACATTATCTAAAAAAATAGTTGCGGATAAATTACAAAAATTAGTTCCTATAATTACTAAGATTTCAGGAGTAATTTTAATAATAGCAGGTCTTTATATGGTTTATTACCAATATGTATTGTTGAGATAAATTTATATAATAGCAAATATTACAAATTTATATGTTTGGTAGCAAGAAAAAAGAGACTGTAAATATTGTAAATTTAATCAACCAAATTAATTCTTTAATTAATCAAAATAAGATAGATGAAGCTATAAAATTATATCCTGATTTAAAGGAAAAATTTGATGCTTTGCCTGAAAATGAAAAACCAAAATCAGCTGCAAGTTATTTTGAAATAGATAGAATTTTGATAAATTCCTTAAAATTAAAAGAAGCTGAAGTACTAATTAAGAAAAATCTACCAGAAAAATCTAAAGAAATTCTAGATTCAGCACTTTTATTTAAAGATTACATAAAAAATCCAAATTATATAAAATTCTTTGATGAGAATTATAATAAAATAAATAACTTACAAGGTTCATACTCAAAAATCTCTAAAATAAATGATGTTATAACAAGAATTAATAAAAATATATCAAGAACTCCTTTACATATTCTAGAAAAAGAATACAAAGATTTACTTGATTCATACTATAAAGTTTTACCAAGTTTAGATGAACCAGTAAAACTTGAAGTTCATAAGAGCATAGATGAGATTTTTAAAAAAATACAATTAAGATTACAAGCTATCGAGGAAAGAAAGAAATTACAAGAACAAAAAATAATTGAGAAACAAAAATTATTAGAGCAAAAGGAATTAGAAAAAGAGAAAAAAGAAGCTGAAAAACCAGAAATTACACCTGAAGAAATTAAAATTAAGAAAATAGAAGTAGAACCTACTGAACTAGAAAGATCATTAAAAGAACAGTTTAAGAAAGAAATACAGGAAAAACCAAAGTTAGAATTCCCTAAATTTGAAAAAGAAATTAAAGTTAAAGAACCAATTATTATAAAAGAAATTAAAATAGAAGAGCCTAAAATAATAAAGGAAATAGAGTCCTCAATAATAATACCTAAAGAAGAATCTCAAATTAAAACTGTAATTCTTGGAGAATTTAATAAAGAAGTGGAAGAAGAAGCAAAGAAATTTAGAGAAAAAGAAAAACAAGAAGTTAAAAAAGAAATACAACCTAAACTTGAGTTCCCTGAATTTAAACCTAAAGAATCTAAAGAAGAAACTGTAAAACCTGAATTAAAAATAAAAACTAAAGAAGAACCTGAAATTCTTAAGCAATTACGCGAGCATATAAAAGAACAAGAAGAAAAAAGACTAACAAAAAAACCTATGATATTTGAAAAACAAATTTTACCAACTAAACCTATAGAGGAACAAATTAAAGAAATTTTAGAACCTTCTGAGCCCGAACAAGGAGATATTGAATTACAAAAACAACAAGAAATTGAACAAAAAAGATTAGAAAGAGAAGAAAAATTAAGATTAAAAGAAGAAAAGAGAATTGAAAGAGAAAGACTACTCCAAGAAGAACGTGAAAGAAAAGAAATAGAGAGAATTAATAGAGAAAGATTAAGAGAAATTGAGGAAATACCACAAGAACCTATGCCTCAAATATATACTGATGAGGAGATAGAGAAAACTATAAAATTACAAAAAGTTAAGGAAGATTTAAGCATTGAACAAAGAGCATTAGTAGAAGAAAGACAAACTAAAATTCCAATAATAAAAATAATTAGACCTATAGAAATAGGAGGGACTGGAATATTTGTAAGAGAAATTCCTGAACAAATACCTGAAATAGGACCTCAAATTAAAGAACAAATAGAAGAATTAAGACATAAATTCTTCCAAGAAAATCCATCTTTAGAAAAAGAACTCAAAAGAATTAAAACAGAAAAAGACTTGATGAATGAACTAAAACATCTTATAAAAATAAATGAGTATGAAAAAGCAACAGAAATGTCTCAAATTATTTTTAAAAATGAATAAATTACTTATATTTTTTATACTTTCAATGATTTTAATTTCAAGTGTAAATGCAGTTACTTTTAATGAAATTTTTAAAGAATTCTCAAATTTAATTACAGGAAAAGCAATACAACCACTAGAATGTTCAACTAATGATGAATGTAATGACCTTGATCCTTGTACTAATGATATATGTAATAATCCTGGAACTGTTAATTCCTTTTGTTCGTATACTCAAATAAGTCCTTGTATAGGCAATAATGTTTGTGAAGCTGATGAAAATTGCAATAGCCCAGATTGTCCTTGTAACACTGGTTATTCATGTATTAATAATTTATGTCATCAACAAAGTGAATATTGTGAGGATAATACAACTATAAATGAATGTTCAGTAGATAAACCACTTTATTGCGATTTTAATAATTTAACTTTAGTAAATAACTGCCAAAAATGTGGTTGTTCTTTTGGATATAGTTGTTCTAATGATAATTCATGTACTCAAGTTATGAATGATTGTGAAATAGACAATGGAAATTGTTTAAATTCATGTAGTGCAAATCAATATGAAGATACTTATTTAAGTTCAACTTGCGATCCTAATTTTAAATGTTGTAAAGAGAAACCAATAATTCAACAAGGAACATGTTCTGATAATTTAAAAAATCAAGATGAAATTGGTATTGATTGTGGGGGGATTTGTGAGAAAAAATGTGAATTAACTAAACTAGACTTTAAAATTCCTAAATTAACTACAACACAAAAATCAGGAATTCAACCTTATACAACTTCTATTAGAAAACAAAATTTAGTTCTTCAAAATTCAGTTGTGGATAAAGAAGATATAGTAATAAGACCAGTAGCTAAAAAATTTAGTGCTTTGCCTAGAGAAGAAGTAACTATAAAAGCAGAAGTTGTAGAAAATAAAATTAAGGTTGATGTTTCTGATGTGAAAATGGAACTTGCTATAGTAGATGAAAAACCAAGATTAACTTTAAATATAAAAACAATCTAAAACACAATATTTAAAAAAGCCTTATTTCTTTTAATTTATATGTTCAAATTTTTAAAAGAAAAATTAAAATCAGCAATTAGTTCTATATCTAAA
>CAYHUM010000030.1:0-8345 GCA_964359945.1 Candidatus Woesearchaeota archaeon
AGTTTTACTTTAGATACTACTTCAGATACTTTTTCTAAGGATATTTCAGACTTTGTAGAAAAGGGAGAAAATATAATAAGAATAATTCCAGATGAAGACTTTAGTATTAATACTTTAAGAATTAGTTTACAAGAAAGATAAAAAGAGGTTTTATGGTAGATATTAAGGAAAGAATTCAAGATATTGATCAAGAGAGTGTAGCACAAAATATAGGAAGACCTGCAAGATTTGTTGGCAGAGGGATAATGTTTTTTATTAAACTCGTTTTTCTTTTAGCAGGAGTTGGTTTAGTGGTTTTAGCTGGAATATTTGGGTGGAATGTTTATAAAAGTGGAACTGGTTCTTATTTAGGAAAACATGGGATATTTGAGATAGAAAAAACAGGAGCTATTGAACAAGCTGGAATCGGAGTTAAAGATGTTTGGAATACGATATGGCATCCTGAACAATCATCTTTAGTTAGAAAAAATTCGTGGGAATCAGATATAGAAGAAAATAAAGACAATTTAAATTTAGGTGTAAAAATAACTAGTTTTCAGAGTGCAAGAGATGCTTATGAAAGTTCTGTTTCAGATAAAAAAGTAAGAATAGATACATATGGTAGAATAGAAGCAAATAGTTTAAAAGAAAAAACAATATTAAATATAGCTTGTGAGTTAGAAGATTATAATGGTCCTGTTTTAGTAACACCATCTTCAGCTATGTTTGAAGTTTATAGGGATAAATTAAGTTATTCTATACCAAGATGTAGTTTTAAAGATGGTATAGAAAATAATGATAGGGTAACTATTCCAAAAAGAGCTAAACTCATTGTTGATTATGATTTTATTACAAGAGCAACTTCTAGATTTTATTACATGGATAAAATTACTTACGATAATTTATTTGAGAATGGAAGAGATCCTTTTACGGAATATAATGTAAATGATCCGTTTTTAAAAAGTGATAGAACTATTAAGTCAGAAGCTACCTATGGTCCAATAAATTTAGGTATAGGTAACACCGCAACTCAACCTTTTATTGCGGATGACCAAACTGAATATTTCTTTAATATTGGTTTAAAGAGAGAAGTAAGTGAGGGAAATCTTAAGAAATTAAATCATTTAAAATTAATTATGCCTAGAGAAATTGAAATTATAAAGGAAAATTGTGACGATTTTGAATATTATGGACAAGAAGATAATTTTAATATTTATATGTTAAAACAAGAGAAATTAGCAGAAGCAAATAAAGATTGTTCTGAATCAGCATTAAAAAATACTGCGTTGACAAGAGATGATTGTATAAAAAATTACAAAGATGAGTTAGTTTATTTATGTGATTTTAAAATTAAGGAATCTAGTCAAGGAGTACTGAGTTATGCTTTAGTAAGAGCAGAAGCTGATTATAATTATGAAGTTCAAAGATCTGTACTTATAGATATTTTATCTAAGACTTAAAAGGGAAAAGTATTTAAGATTATTATTTCTCCTTAATTTAAAATGAGGTATTTATTATTATTTTTAATTCTAGGATTAGTTTTAATTAGTGCTTGTAATAGAAATGGAGTTTCTGGAGGCAGAGGAACTACTATAGAATTTCTAAAAAATCAACCACCATCTACCATTTATGAAGATCAAACTTTTCAAGTAGGCATTCAAATTACAAATAGTGCAGATTATGACATAAATGGTTTATTATGCGTTTTTGATACCCCTTCAGACAGTTTTGGTGGTATTCCTGAAAGACCTTGTGAACCTATTATTGTAGATAAAGGAGAACAAGAAAAAAATAAAATTATTCCCTCCACATTAATAACTTATTTGCCTTCTAAGGGAGGAGTTTCTTATACAAATTTAGTTGGTAGTAGAATAAATTCGAATATTGTAGCTTCTTTAGAATATAGTAATGAAGACACAATAAGAATAGAAACTTGTTTAAAAAGAGATCCTAGTATAGAAACTAAAGACGTTAAGTGTAATTCTGATACTACAATAACTAAAATCCCTACAAAGGGTCCTGTTACAATAACAAAAATAGAGCAATCAGTAGTTCCAGAGGCAGGAAATCAAAGAGTAATCCTTGATATTTCTTTAAGTAATACAGTAGCAGGGCAAGTAATAAATTCTGAAAATGTGGGTAATGAAATAGAGCAAGAAGAAAATTTATTAGATATTAATATAGGATTCTTAGGAACTACATCTTCATTTACTTGTAGACCTGTTAAAGATGGTAGAATAGAGTTTAATAGAAACGAAAGAGTTATAAATTGTAACTCAATTATTAGTATGAACCAAGATTATTACACAGATACACTTGTAATAAAATTGGGTTATGGTTATAGAATCACAAAAACAGTATCTGCAAACTTAATACCAAAAAATGAGGAAATTTAAAATGGTAAAAAAGAATTATTTTATATTATTTTTCTTAATTAGTTTAGTTTTAATTACTGGTTGTAAGAAAAAAGAAACTAAAGCAGTTGGTCCTTATGTTGGAGGTACTGATGGTATAGCAATTAGTTTTATTGATGGTTCTCCTTTAACATCATTTAATGAAGATGAGTCAATGTTATTTAAGGTAAGATTAACTAATAAAGGAGAATATAGTTTAAAGACAGGAGAAGCAAAAGCAAGATTATTTGCACTAACTCCAGGATTTGGATTAAGTGATATTTATATAGCAACTAATGGACCATTAAATGGAATAAGTAGTTTAGTTAATGAAGGTCAATCCCAAGATGTAAGTTTTGGCGAAGGACGTTATGTAAATCCAATTGTAAATTCTCAGAACTTTGATTTTCATGCTATGGTTTGTTATCCATATCAAACTAGTGTAAGTGCAGAAGTTTGTATGGGCTCTAGAAGAATAGGAGAAACTAGAGGGGAAAAAGTATGTGAAATTTCTGGAGAAAAAATAGGAAAAGGAACTGTTTCAAGTGCTCCATTACAAGTTACTTCTGTTACTGAAACATTTGCTGGAAGTGATAAAATACAATTTAAAATTGTGGTAGAAAATAAAGGCAAGGGCGATGTTTATAATACTAAACCTAGTTGTGAAGACATAGACAAAAACAGATTAGAAAATGCAGATGTGGTTGAAGTAGAAGTTGTAGGCCCTGTTGATACAGAATGTTTCTTTTCTGGAGCTGGTGAAAGTAATAAGGGCATTATAAATTTAGTTGATGGTATAAGAACTTTAACATGCAGAAGCTTAGTTAGAGATACTGGGTCAAATTATAAGGATACACTAAATTTAAAGTTTTCATATAAGTATATAGATAGAGCTTCTAGGACAGTAACTGTATATGAAGTAACATAAGTTATTTAAATTGTATTCTTATTTTTATTTTTTATGAGAATAATAGCAGACTTTCAAATTCATAGTAGATTTTCTAGAGCATGTAGTAAAAATATAAATTTAGATAACCTAGAAAAATATGCAAGAATAAAAGGAATAGATATTTTAGGTACAGGTGATTTTCAACATCCTAAATGGTTTGAAGAAATAACTAAGAACTTAGAAGAAGATGATTATGGAATTTTAAAATCAAAAACAGGATTTTCTTTTTTATGGCAAACAGAAGTTTCTTTGATGTATACTCAAGATAAAAAAGGAAGAAGAATTCATTATTTGATATTTTCTCCTGGATTAGAAATTTCCAAACAAATTATAGATAAACTAGGTAAAAAAGGAAGACTTGATTATGATGGAAGACCTATTTTTGGATTTTCGGGAATAGAATTAGTGGAAATGATGATGGAAATAAGTAAGGATATAGAGATTATTGGTGCTCATGTTTGGACTCCTTGGTTCGGTATGTTTGGAAGTAAAACAGGATTTGATTCAATACAAGAATGTTTTAAAGAAAAATCTAAATATATTCATGCAATTGAGACAGGACTTTCTTCGGACCCTGCAATGAATTGGCGTTTATCTTGGTTAGATGATTATGCTATTGTTAGTTTTTCAGATGCACATAGTTTTTATCCATGGCGTTTAGGAAGAGAAGCTACTATGTTTGATTGTGATTTAAAATATAAAGAAATAATTAATTCTATAAGAAATAAAACTTTTATGGAAACTATAGAAGTTCCTCCTGATTTTGGTAAGTATCATTATGATGGCCATAGAAATTGTAATATTATTTTAAGCCCATATGAAAGTAAAAAATATAATAATATATGTCCTGTTTGTAATAAACCATTAACTATAGGAGTGCTAAATAGAGTTGAAGAATTAGCTGATAGAGAAGAAGGATATAAACCAAAACATGCAATTCCATTTAGGAGTATAATTCCACTGTCAGAATTAATTGCAGCTGTTCATAAAATAAATCAAATTTATAGTAAGAAAGTTTGGGACATTTATAATAAATTAATATTAAGATTTAATTCAGAATTTAATGTTTTATTAAATGTTAATTATAATGATTTAAAAGAAGTGGTAAATGAGAAATTAGCTTCTGTAATCATTAAAAATAGAGAAGGAAAATTAAAAATTAAGCCCGGGTATGATGGAGTTTATGGAGAAATTATTTTAGATAATGAAAATAAAAAAGAAATTAAACATCAAAAAAGTTTATCTGATTTTTAACCTATGTAATTAACATCGCCTTGATCAAGCTTTTTCTTTTTAAATGGCAATCTTTTCATTTTAGGATTTGTTTTTAAATCTATTCTATTAATTTCTGTATCTAATTGATTTAATTTTAACCCTAAATTAAGCTGTTTGTTAAGAGCAGAAAGTATTTTTCTTGCTCCTTTAATTCCTATATAAGAAGGATTATTATAAGTTTCAGCTAATACTGTAACTGCGGGTATTTTACGTAACTTTGCTAATCCTACTAATAAACCAGAAACACCTATTATAGGACCAACCATTCCATTTAAATTATTATTCATGTACTTAGAACTATATTTTTTTATTATTGTTTTGTCGTTACCTGTACAATATAAAGAAGGGTTTTTTGGAATTTGATTTAATCCTATCCCACCCAAAGTAATTATTTCTGTACCTTGATTTTTTTCAAATATATCTAGTAATTTATTACAAAATTCATAGCAAGAAGTTTCATCTATTGGTTGAATATCTCCTGAAACAAGCATTAATGTTTTGTCTTTAATCCTTTTAGCATAAATCTCTATGGATGGCAATTCAACCATATTTTCTTCGTTCACAAATACAAAATGCGGAAAATTATATGAGTATATTTGCATAATTTTCTCTGCACCAAGATTGTCTATCATAAAGTCTAGTGCTACTTTTCCAACATTACCCATGCCAGGTAAACCTTCTATCATTATAGGATTTTTTCCTTGCATTTTTTTAATTTGTTTTATTATCCAGGTCATTTTTATATGCCCTCCTATATTTTCCAAATCTATCTTCAGGACTAAATTTTGATGGTTTAGTAGTAATACAAGATGAATTACATATGGGACATGTTTCTTTTAAAGTGTAATTATGACATTTAGTACATCTAAGTATAGACTTACCCATATTTAATCCTTTCTTATGAATTCTCCTTCTCCACCTTTAGATTTTATCATTGAAACAGCTTTAAGACATTTTTCTTTTAATAAAGACTCTGCTGTTTTATAATCCTTAGATGTTATTACAACACGATATCTTTCAGCACCTACATATAGAATTTTAATGTATTTTTCTTTTTCTAAATCGATTAAAATTTCTTTTATTATTTCTATTCCATTTGGCAAATAAGTTTTAAGTTTTAATATAGCATCAATTTTAACTTCAACAGGCTTAATTTTTTCTTCTATTGTTTCTAGTAATACTTTTTCTATGTTTTTCTCAAGATTAAGTTTTTCTAGTATTTTTTTATTATTTACAATTTCTTCAATAGCATTATTTAATGTACCAAAGTTTTCTATTAATTTATAACCTGCTTTTTTCTTTAATTCTTCTGGCGTTAATTTTAATTTTTTGGATATTGTTTCTAATAACTTTTCTGATTTTTCTTCTTGTTTATATTCATTTAATTTTTGGGCTTTTTGAGAATCATTTACCCTTCTTAATGATAAATCAATATGCCCTTTTTCTATATTTATTTTTAATACTTTACAAACTACTTTTTTTCCTTCTCTTACATAATCACGAATGTTTCTTATACGACCAGGTGCTATTTCTGAAATATGAATCATTCCTTCTTTATTTTCATATTCATCTAGAGTAACAAATACTGAATGAGGCAATATTTTATTCACCGTACAAATTACCAATACTGTTTCTTCTGGAATCCCTTGTTTTTTGTATAGCATTTTATTCAAGTACCTCTAAGATTCTAGACTTAATTCTGCCTTTTCCACCACTTGGCTCAGCTAAAACTTTTTCACATACTAAACATTTTATTAGAGTAGAGGGTTTACCAAATATTATTTGTTCGTTTTTACATTTAGTACATCTTACTTTAATAAATCTGCTTACTGGTTCTCTTAGTTGTTTCATATTAATTCAATTTTTTTAGCTCTAAAACCTTGATTTTGTAGATGTGATTTTTTACATACTTCACAAGTATACATTAAATTGGTTTTTTTACTAGCTTTAACTCCAGTCATTTTTGGTTTAGATGGTTTAGAACCCCATCTACCTTTATTACCAAAACCTCTACCTTGATTTCTTAACCTTGCTCTTGCTATAGATCCACGTTTTAATGAACCTCTTTTATGGCCTGATTTAACTATGCTAACTTTATGAGGAGTATGTTTTCTACAGTAAGGACAATATCTATTTTTTGATTTAGCTAGTTTCATTTTCTTTTACTTCTTCTGCATATTTTACTCTTATTAACATCTGAGCAATTTCCATAGGAATATTAGCCATATCTTCTTGTTTAAAAGGTCCATATATTGTTAAATCAGTACCTAAGAATTTTGGTAGAGGGTTTAAAAATCTTACTAGTAATGTTTTTTGTTCTTTGTCTGCTTTTAAGTCTTTTGGTTGATTTAATACTCTTTCTATGACTGAATTTCTGAAATGATTTAAATTATTAATTAGTAGATCATATAATAATAATTCTTCTGGTAATATTGAATCATTATTGTTGTTATTAGCCCTTGATGAAAGTAAAGCAAGTTGTATTATCTTGCTTTCTCTTCTTTCATAAATTTCTTTTAATAATTTCTTAGCATTTTCTAATTGCTTCCTTGTTTTTTCTATTTCGCTTTTAAAAATTGATTCTTTTTTCTCTTGAGATTTAAGTATAGACTCTTTTTCTTTTAGATATTTTAAAACATCTTTATAGAAACTTTCATCTAATTTTTGTAATTCTTGATTATATTTTTCTTTCCTTAAAACATCATAAATGATTTCGTAGTTAATATCCATGAAATAATCAAAGAATATAAATTTTTAAAGGTTTTGAATTGTTTTTAATAGGTTATACCCAATTAAAGTTCCTAAGGAACCTTTTTTACAGTCATATTCATTAAATTTTTGTATATTATCTTTACCCTTACCATAAACTAATACTGGAACAGGGTCACTCGAATGTTGTTTTAATTTACAAGGAGTTGAATGGTCTGCTGTAACTATAATTACTGTATTTTTTAATGATTTTATTTTTGAAAAGAATTTTTTATCAATTAATTCAAGCATTTTTATTTTTTCTTTGTATAAACCATCATGTCCAGGAATATCAGTTTCTTTAAAATGAATGTAAATTGAGTTGTTTTCTTTTTTTACGTATTTTAAAGCTTCATTTATTGTTTTATTTAGGTTTTCATATAAATGATGGTAAATATTTCTAGATTTCATTTCTGGATATTTAAATTTTAGAATTTTAAATCCAGCTAATTTACTTAGGCCTATTTCAAGAGGCATTCCTGCAACAATAGACCAATTTTTCTTTTTGTTTAATTTAGGTAAAGAATTTCCTGCATCTCTTGTTAAAATTACATTAGCAGGAAGTAAATTATTTTTAATTCTATTTTTATTTACTGGATGGTTCTCTAATATTTTTCTAGATTTCATTGTAAAATCATTTATTAAATCAGCTGTTGTTTTTGATTTTTTATTATTTGTTATGCATTTTTTTAATTTTAATATTTTTGTCTTAGTTACTATACCTAATTTACCTAATCTTTCATATGAAGGGTCTGTATTTGAAACTTCACAAGGTAATTTTCTCTTGAAAATTAAAATTCCTCTATGTTCTGAATAATGCTTGAAAATGAAAGGAACTTTAAGTTTAATTTTTTTATTTATTTCTTGTGCGAGGAATTTTCCTTCTTTTGCTGTTAAATTTCTTCCAGCTCTTCTATCTACAATTAAATTATTTTTTATAGTAGCGAAATTAGCTCTTAATGCTGTAAAGTTTTTAAAATTAATATTAGAACCATACATTT
>CAYHUM010000031.1:0-8291 GCA_964359945.1 Candidatus Woesearchaeota archaeon
CAAAAACAAATTTTGCAGAAGTAGCAATTTGTATGCATGAATCTATAGATGATGAAGCTTGTTTAATTATGCCTGCATGCAAAACAAGAAAATTACATAGCTCAAGAAGAGATGCATTTAAGGTTGTTAATGGTAAACCATATGCTAGAGTAACTAAAGATGGTAACATAGAAATTTTATCATGGTTCAGAAAAGTAAATAATGAAACTCCTAAATTAAGCTTCATAAAAGAAAATATGAAAATTGGAATTCTAAAAATTCATCCTAACATGATACCAGAAGAATTTTTACAATACAAAACTTATGATGGTTTAATTTTAGAGGGAACTGGACTTGGCCATTTACCTATAAACACTCCTGATAGATACACAAAAATACATAAAAAAAATTATTTAATATTAAAGAAACTAGCTAAAAAAATGCCTGTAGTAATTACAACCCAAACTATTTTTGGTAGAGTTAATTTAAATGTATATGCAACAGGAAGAAAATTACAAGAAATAGGAATATTAGGAAATTATACAGATATGCTTACAGAAACAGCATTTATAAAATTAGCATGGCTTTTAAGTAATTACAAAAGAGAAACTCGTAATCTCATAGATAAAAATTTACGTGGGGAAATTTCTGAACGTATAACAGAAGAATTTCTAGAATAAAATGCTAGATTATGAAAAATTAGGCTTACGCTGTGGCATCGAAGTCCACCGCCAATTAGATACAAAAAAATTATTTTGTAGATGTAATTCAATTTTACTAGACAAAGAACCAGATTTTTTAGTTAAACGATATTTAAGAGCTGTAAGAAGTGAATTTGGTGAAATTGATCCAGTAGCAGAATATGAATTAAGTAAAGGACGTTATTGTATTTATGAAGTTAATTCCGATAATAATTGTTTAGTTGAATTAGATGAATTACCTCCTGAGCCCCTTAATCAAGAGGCTCTAAATACAGCACTAGAAGTTACTTTACTCCTTAAAGCACAACCAGTAGATGAAATTCAAGTCATGAGAAAACAAGTTATTGATTATAGTAATACTTCAAGTTTTCAAAGAACAGTATTAATAGCAATAAATGGTCATATAGATACAAAAAAGGGAAAAGTTAGAATAAAAACCATTACACTAGAAGAAGATGCTGCTCGTAAAATAAGAGAAACTCCTGAATATATAGTTTATAGGCTAGATAGACTAGGAATTCCATTAATAGAAATTTCTACTGCTCCTGATATTAATAATCCAGAACAAGCTAAAGAAGCAGCTGAATACATAGGAATGGTTCTTAAATCAACTGGAAAAGTTAAATCAGGAATAGGAACAGTAAGACAAGACCTTAATGTTTCTATATCAAAAGGAGCAAGAGTGGAAATAAAAGGAGTTCAAGAATTAAATCAAATTCCAGATATAATAAAAAAAGAAGTTGAAAGACAATTAGAAATAATAAAAAAGAAAAAGAAAGTTTTTGAAGAAGTACGCTATGTTAATCCTGATAATACTACTTCTTATTTAAGGCCTATGCCAGGAGCTGCTAGAATGTATCCAGAAACTGATATTCCTGCAATAGAAATTACTAAAGAAATGTTAGCTCAAATAAAATTACCAGAATTAATCATAGAGAAAATAATTAAATTAGAACAAACTTACAATATTAATACAGAAATAGCAGAACAAATAATAAAAGAAAGTAAACAAGAAGTATTTGAAAACTTTGTAAGGAAATATAGTAAGATAGAACCAAAAATTATAGCACAAACTTTAATATTGACTGTAAAAGATATTAAATCAAGACATGAACTTGATGCAGACAAATTAAAAAATAAAGATTTTGATTTTGTTTTTTCTTCTCTGAATAATAATGAAATCACTAAAGAAGCTATACCAGAAATTTTAATAGATATACTAGAAGGTAATAAAATTAATCTAAAAAAATATCAACCAGTATCTTATGAAGACGTAGAGAAAGAAATTAAGGATATAATTAAGAAAAATAAAAAATTAACTATAAATGCAGTCATGGGGATGATCATGGAAAAACATAGAGGGAAAGTAGAAGGTAAAAAAGTTATTGAGTTAATTAAAAAATATGTTAAATAAAAGAGTGATTTAAATTGTATGAATATTTAATAGGGGTACTGGTAATAGCTATATTTTGGTTTTTGGTTTTTTTACTAAGAAAAGACTTGAGAAAAGCTATGGTTTTAAGCGGGCTCATCTACATGATTGTACTTATATTTACTTTTGCAGTTTGGTGGGTCTTATCCCACTTCATTTATCTTAGTGGTTCAATAATTCCTGATTATTGGAATCCAGACACTTTATTCAATCTTGGAAGAATAACAAAAGGATTATCTATTGAAGATGCATTATTTATGTTTTTTGTAGGAGGAATAGTAACAGTTTTGTATGAAATAATTTTTAAAAAGAGAATAATAAATACAAATAAAAAGCCACATAAAATATCAATAGTTGTTTATTTCCTTGGTTTTTTTATTTTCACATATTTTGTTCAATTAAACATCATATATACTTCTTTAATACTCCCAAGTTTTTTAGGTGCTATTTTTCTTATTATCCAAAGAAAAGACCTAATTAAACATTCAATAATTGGAGCTTTACTTTTTACAATAATCTATTTTCTAGGTTTTTTATTGTTTGATTTTATATTCCCTAATGTAATAGAATCATATTGGAATTTAAATGGTTTAAGTGGTATTATCTTATTAAGTATTCCAATTGAGGAGTTACTATATGCTTTTTCTTTTGGATTAATGTGGTCACCCATGTATATATATTTCTACGGAAAAAAAGAAAATTAGAGCATTAAACTTTAAATTTATCTATATATTTAGTTACTAATTTTTCCTCTAATTTTACAGCTTCTTGATTCAAAGTTTTAAAGAAATTATACATAGAAAATAAAGAAAAACCAAAAGGGCCATATCCAAAGTAACCTAAGATAGGCATTTCAAATATCCTAAAGAAATCAACTAAAGGAATTGTATAAAACCATTTTACAGCAGCCCAGTAATTCCAAAATTCCCAGAAAAATCCACATATTGTAGCAGCTAAAAATATAGATAAAGGTACAGCTAATTTTCTATCTTTTAAATGTTCTATTATAGAAGGCTGATTATGTAAATAATTTATAGGATCAAGTAAAAAGAAAAATGCTATCCAAACTAAAGGAAAAAAATATCTTGGGAATAATAAAAATAAAACTAAACTTATAATACCAATCCAAATCATTACATGTAAAAATCTTTTTGTTATTCTATGGCTTTCTTTTAACTTAACATTATCAAATAAACGTATAGCTCTTAATAATTCTAAAGTTTCAAATACAGCCGGTAATACTGTGCTAAAAGATAAACTTCCAAATATAACTAATTTATAAATATTAGAAGTCTCAGTATAAGTCCAGTTTTTTACAGCTAAATTTATAACTTCAAATAACCACCAAAAAGCCATTGACATTAATAATAAAGTTATAAATATTCTAGGTTTATTACTTATTAAAGAATGATTTTTTATTTTATATACAATAGCATCTATAACAAAGATATAACCAAACCAAACAATAGGAAAATACCAAGAAGCAAATGGCTCAATTTTTAAAAAGAAATTAAATTCAGCAAATAAGATCATTACTATTCCTAAAATACCATACTTCTTGAACAATTTTACACCTCTTTATAACTAAAAATAATTACTGAGATATTTAAACTTTTTGAAAAAGCTTATAAACCAAATAGATTAATAAAAAATAATGATAAATAAAACTGAATTCAAGAAAATAAGAAAAGAACTAGAAGATTTTGAAGTTAAAAGAGAAGAGGTAATTACACAATCAAGAGAAATAATAAGATTAAGCAAACAAATCATTTATTCTTTACATAGAAACAATATAAAAGAAGCAACTAGGTATGTAAAAGAAATAAAATTTAGAGTTAAGAAACTTCCAAAAGAACATTATGATGTTAATTTCAATAAAATAGCTTTTCAGGAATATGTAGAAGCTATTGCTTATTATGAATTCTTTAAGAATAAGAAAATACCAGATAGAAAATATTTAAGAGTAAGTACAGAAGATTATTTGTTAGGGTTATGTGATTTAACAGGAGAGCTAGTAAGAAAAGCTGTAAATTCTGCTATAAATAAAGATTATAAACAAGTTTTTGATATAAAAGAACTAGTTTCTGATATTTATGAAGAATTTTTAAAATTTAATCTAAGAAATAGTGAACTAAGAAATAAAATGGATTCTATAAAATGGAATCTAAGAAAACTTGAAGATTTAGTTTTAGATATTAAAGTAAAGAATAGGAAATAAAATACTATTCTTTAATCAAGTGTTTTTGATATAATTCTTTAACAAATTCTTTATTTTCTTTATAAAATCTTTGTGACTCAGTCTCTATCAAATCTTCTACTTCTTTTTTATTTTTTGTATTTTCATCTTTATCATGAAATATATCATCAAGTTTAATAGCTAAATAAAATGCATGTGCTAATTCGTGAACTAATGTAATCTCTTTTTCCTCTTGACTTTGATATTTTTCTATACTAACTTTTAGAATCCACTTAGGAAATTCTATACTAGAAATCAATCCAGTATTGTAAAGCAATGGTTTTTCTATTATTCTTAATTCATCAACCTTTCCTAAATAATCAACAAAACCATCTTTAGTTAAAGGTTCTTTTTGAATCATTCTTTCTAGGTAGGAAGAGGAAACCATTGTATTATATAAGTTAGAAGAATTTAAATAATTTATGGAAAACTTTAAATATACTCTACCTTAATAATGATTGATGGAAAGAGCTTATATTAAAGAAATAAAACAAAATAAAAAAGTGTTATTAAAAGGATGGATTTTAGAGATAAGAGATTTATCAAAAATAAAATTCATAATTCTTAGAGATTATACAGGGGCAGTTCAGTGCATAATAAAAGATGAAAAATTATTTAATGAATTCTCAAAATTAAGCCTAGAATCAGTAATCGAAATTACAGGAATAGTAAAAAAAGCCATAGTAAAAAGTGAAGAAGTTTCTAATAATAAATTAGAAATTGAAATTCAAGATTTTAAATTACTAAATAAAGCAGAAAAACTTCCAATATTACCTTTAGAAAAATCAATAACTACAGGACTAAGCAAAAGACTTGATTATAGGTACCTTGATTTAAGAAAAAAAGAAATAAAAGCAATATTTAAAATTCAATCAACAATAATAAATGCATTTAGAGAATTTTTCTACAAAAATGATTTCATAGAAATACAACCACCAAGCATTATAGCTACATCAACAGAAGGTGGAACAGATTTATTTGAAGTAAAATACTTTGAGAAAAAAACTTATTTAGCTCAAAGTCCTCAGTTATATAAGCAAATGGCCGCTATTTCCCTAGAAAAGGTTTTTTGTACGATGACTGTATGGAGAGCTGAAAAACATAATACAATAAAACATCTTAATGAAATAAGACAAATGGATATAGAAGTAGCATTTGCAGATGATTTTATGGTTATGAAATACTTAGAAGATGTAGTTAAGTATATTTGTAAAAAAGTTAATGAAGATTGTAAACAAGAACTAGAAGTATTAAAAATGAAAATAAAAATCCCATCATCAAAATATTTGTCATATGAAGAGACTATTAGTTTATTAAATAAAAATAAAATAAATATTAAATATGGAGATGATTTTGATAGTGATTCTGAAAAAAAACTATGTGAAATATTCCCAGATACAATAATCTTTATTCATTCATGGCCTAAATCATTAAAACCTTTTTATATATGGTCTAAAGGAAATATTACTGGCGGATTTGATGCTATTTACGGCAATATGGAAATTTCTTCAGGTGGGCAACGTGTACATATCCCAGATATTTTAATACAACAACTAAAAGAAAAAAATCTTAATCCAAAAGATTTTGAATGGTATGTAGATGCTTTTCGTTTTGGAGCACCCCAACATTCTGGTTGGTCTATAGGTCTTGAAAGATTTACTATGGCTTTATTAAAACTAGATAATATAAGAGAAGCAACCTTATTTCCAAGAGATAGGGAAAGACTAACGCCTTAATCATTTAGTTCTAAGACGGCATAAATTGGGTAGTGGTCCGATGCTTTCTCTGCCAATTCATTTTTTATTATTCCTGAGCTTATAATCTTAAAATCTTTTGAACAGAGTATATAATCAATCCTCATGTAATTGTTTCCCGATAGCTGTGTATGGTAGGAATAATCTTGTTTTTTATTTTTTTCCTTATAAGTATCTTTTAGACCCTTTTTAATTAGAAACCTGATTATATTTGTTTTAATAATCTCTTTAACAATTTTATTTGCTTTTTCTAAATTGTTTAATTTTTTGGTAAAATTATTTAGCAGAGATTTTTTGTCGTATTTGTCATATGGGGAGATTGCATTAAAATCTCCCCCAACAATATACGGGTTTTCTTTTTTATTAACTAATTTTTTAAATAAATTTTCTTTTTCTTTTTGAGTGTTATGTGGATTAGGATGTATGGCGTCTAGGTGAATTATTTTCTTTTTAATCTTTATTGATGTTTTAATCCACCTTGATTTTGGGAATAAAAATGTTTTATGTTTAACTATGGGATATTTGGACAATATTCCTATCCCAAAGTCCCTATGCGCAAGAGGTTTTGACGCAAAAACACCATGAGGATAATTAAATATTTCTTTGTAATTTTGTTTGAAGTTTTTGTTTTTCGTGTGATCTGCTTCTGTTAGAATGAGTATGTCTGGTTTTTCTTGATTTACTATTTTTTTGGCAGCTTGTTCCCTCTCTTTATTGGGTTTTAGTTCGTTGTTTTTATCTCTGTCAAAAAATCCGTTAAAAATATTGTATTCCATTACTTTTATTTTCATATCTTAACAAAGTGAGATATCTTTAAAAACCTTGTTACTTGTTAAACTTATGATAGAGATAGATTAACGCCTTGATTTTAACAGAAACTTTTTTATATCCCATGATTAAACAAAATACCATGGATTTTGTATCAGTACAACAAGCTTTAGATAAAGGCAAGGGAAAAACAAGAATTCGTGGTTGGGTTTACAGAGAAAGAAAAAGCAATCAATTTATTTTTTTAGTTATAAGAGATTCTTCAAATATTATTCAGTGTGTTATAAATAAGGATAAAATCTCTGAAAAAATTTGGAATGATGCAAATAAAATCTTAATAGAAACATCTTTAGAAATAGAGGGTGAGGTAAAAAAAGACGATAGAGCAATTACAGGCTATGAAATTCAAGTTTCTAATTTACAAGTTTATCATTATGCAGAGCCTTTTCCTATAACCAAAGATCAAAGTCCTGAATTTTTACTTGATAAAAGACATTTATGGATTAGGTCTAGAAATTTAACAGCAGTAATGAAAGTAAGAAGTACAGTAATGAAAGCTTTTAGAGATTTTTTCTATAAATTAAATTATTATGAAATGGCCCCCCCTATTTTTACACCTTTAGCTTCTGAAGGTGGCGCTACATTATTTGAAGTAAAATATTTTGGAGATAAAGTGTATTTAACACAAAGCTGGCAGTTGTATGCAGAAGCAGCTATTTTTGCTCTTGAAAGAATATTTTGTATAAGTCCTTGTTTTAGAGCAGAAAAATCAAAAACTTCAAGACATTTAGCTGAGTTCTGGATGGCTGAAATGGAAGCAGCTTGGATTAAATTAGATGATTTAATTAAAATAGCAGAAGAATGTGTTTCATATGTAGTACAAACAGTAGTTAAAGAAAATAAAAAAGAACTTGAATTACTTGGTCAAGATATAGAAAAATTAAAAAAAATTAAAACTCCATTTCCAAAATTAACATACACAGAAGTTATAGAAATGTTAGCTAAAGATGGAATTAAAATTCCTTGGGGTAAAGACATAAGAACAATAGAGGAAGATGCAATAATGAAACATTTTGATAAACCATTAATTGTTACACATTTCCCTAAAGAAATAATGGCTTTCTATAAACCTCGTGATCCTACTAACCCAAAAGTAGCTTTATGCTTTGATATGTTAGCTCCTGAAGGTTATGGTGAAATCATAGGTGGATCTGAAAGAGATATTAATATTGAGGAATTAAAAAAATCATTGAAAGAACAAGGTGAAAATATAAAAAATTATGAATGGTATTTAGATACAAGAAAATATGGTTCTGTTCCTCATTCAGGTTTTGGTTTAGGGATAGAAAGAGTAGTTTCATGGTTATGTAAATTAGATAATATTAAAGATGCAATTCCTTTTCCAAGAACAATGTTAAGAA
>CAYHUM010000032.1:0-8253 GCA_964359945.1 Candidatus Woesearchaeota archaeon
CATTAAAACCAAATACAATTTCACGTAAATAATTTAATTTAAGAAAATGCCAAGACTCAGAACCCCTTTTATTTAGCTCTTCATCTACATGCTTTCTTACCTCTTCTTCAAAATCCTCTTTTTTCATTATACAAAATAATTTAAAATGTGTTTATATAATTTATGGGTAATTAACTTGGAATACAATTATATTCTGCTAATACTTCTTGTGCATTTAAAGCTCTATTAAATACTACTACATCATCTATTATTCCATCAAAATTTTCGTTAGCACATGTATCAGTAGGCAAAAAAGCGATACCACCAATGCAAAACTTTTGGCCTGTGTGGTCATAACTAAGTGCACCACTTGTTAATAAATTTCCATCTTTATAATAAAAGAGATTGGTGCCGTCATGCACTACAGTTAGATGGAACCATTGACTTATTGGAGGAGCGGGTCCATATAGCCACGGCGCTCCACAGTTCTTGCCGGCCAACATATCCCCAGATCTCACCGTTAATGTGAAACCAGCGCATCCGTCAGCGAAAACAGTATTCCAGATTGCGACGGGAGGGGAAGGCAAATTGAGCCATGCACCCGCAGTGAATGGCGTATTGATTCCAGTAAGCACATTCCCAGCATCAACGAAATCTGTAAGGTCAAAAAACAGAGCATTTCCAAATTTGCCTGTAGTCCAAGTTGCGCCACTGATTGTTCCATCATGTGTTTGCAACGAATCTCTAGTAACCAATCCTGAACCTTCATCAAACTTCCAATAACCTACTACACCTGAACCAGATTCACGAGGGCATACATATCCTGGTTCTATTTTTCCTGATACATCTCCATCAATAATATGATTTAAACTATAACCTAAAGGAATGTAGCTTAAAGATATTCTTGATTTGAATTTATTTACATTACCTATACCATTACATAATATAGTGAATTTTTTGGATTCACCATCATTTAATGTTGTTATTGTACTTGATGATCCAGTACAAGGAGAATCAAGTAAAGTCATTTTAACACTATTAAGACTTGTACCAACACCATTACGAAGAGAAATTTCTACACCATTACTGGTAACTTTAAATTCATTACAGCTAAATCCTGGTCCTATGCTACAAAAATTAGGTGAAAATTTACTTGGGTTTAACACTCCAAAAAAAGCTAATGCCGCTATTGAAATTAAAACAACTAAAATAGCCCATCCATAAGTCATTAAGAATTCCATTGCTGCTTGTGCTTTCTTAATCATTATACACCTCTATTTTTAATAATTAAGCTATAAAACAACTATATAAACCTTTTTTATTACTAAAGAAAAATATATAACCTTGATTGTTTTTATAATATTATGAAATTTGCTCATTTAGCGGATTGCCATATAGGAGGATGGCGTGAAAATAAATTAAAAGAAATAGGAATAAAAGCATTTAAGGAAACAATAGATATATGCATAAAAGAAAATACAGCTTTTGTTTTAATTTCTGGAGATTTATTTAATACATCATTTCCTAGCATAGATGTAATAAAAGAAGTTACTGAGCAACTAGAAAGATTAAGAAATAATGACATTTCTGTTTATATTATTCCTGGGAGCCATGATTTTAGTCCTTCTGGTAAGACTATGCTAGATGTACTTGAAAGTTCTGGGTTGGTAGAAAACGTATTTAAGATTAATAATAATCAATTAATATTTACTGTAGATAAAACTGGAACTAAGATTACAGGAATTTTAGGCAAGAGAATTTCTTTGGATAAAAAATACTATGAAAATTTGGATTTAAAAGGTCTAGAACAAGAAAAAGGATTTAAAATTTTTATGTTTCATACTACTGTAGATGAATTAAAGCCAAAGGAATTTTTTATTATTCAACCAGAATCCATAAAAAATTTTCCTAAAAACTTTAATTATTATGCTGGCGGTCATGTTCATACTGTAGTTAATAAAGAAATACCAAATTATGGCTTAGTTTCATATCCTGGACCATTATTTCCAAATAATTTTATGGAAATAGAGAAACTTAAACATGGTGGATTTTATTTAGTTGATGTTAATGAGAAAATTAATTTAAAATATATTCCTATAAAATTTCATGATGTGGTTAGTTTTAGCATTGATGTAAATGGTAAAAATGCTCAAGAAGCAGAGGAATTCATTAAAGAAGAAATTAACAAAGAAAATGTAAACAATAAAATTGTTACTTTAAGAGTATTTGGTACTTTAAGTAGTGGTAAGCCTTCTGATATTAATTTTAAAGGGATTTTAGATGAATTAAAAGACCCTTATTATGTTATGAGGAATACAAGTGAATTACTAAGTAAAGAATTTGAGGAGATTCAATTACAAAAAGGAAGTGTAGATGAGGTAGAAAATGAGATCATAGAGAAAAATTTAGGTAAAATTCAGATAAAAAATATTAATGAGGATGAAGTAACTAAAGAATTAATTAAGTCATTAAATATCGAGAAAGATGAGGGCGAGAAAAATATTGATTTTGAGGATAGAATTTTAAGTAATTTTGTAAAGATATTTAATTTAAAGGATATCTGGAAAGATGATAATACATAATTTAAAACTAGAAAATATTAGAAGTTATTTAAATCAAGAAATTAATTTTCCACAAGGTTCTATATTATTAGCAGGTGATATAGGTACAGGTAAAAGTTCTGTTTTATTGGCCATAGAATTTGCTTTATTTGGATTTATGAAAGGTTATGTTTCTGGTAATTCTTTATTAAGACATGGAAAGAACAAAGGAAGCGTTGAATTAAAGTTTAATGTTGATAATAAAGATGTAATAATAAAAAGAATTTTAAAAAGAAGTTCTAATACCGTTAGTCAAGATTCTGGTTATATAGTAATAAACGGGCATAGAAAAGATTTATCACCTATAGAATTAAAACAAGAGGTATTACAATTATTAAATTATCCTCAAGAATTATTAACTAAAAGTAAAGCATTTGTTTTTAGATATACTGTTTATACTCCTCAAGAAGAAATGAAAAAAATATTACTTGAGGAAAAAGAAATAAGGTTAGATACTTTAAGAAGAGTATTTAATATTGATAAATACAAAAATATTAAGGAGAATTCTAAGATTTTTATAAGTAAAATTAAAGAAAAAAACAAGGAATTAAGTGCTAGAATAGAAGATTTACAAGAGAAATTAGACGAAAAGAGAGAATATGAAAGTAGCATAGAAAAATTAAACAAAGAAATTGAATTAATAAAACCAGGATTAGAAAAAGTAAGAAACGAAATTAAAATAAAAAAAACTATAATAAAAGAAACTGAAGATAAAATTAAGATTCATCATGAAATTAAAAGACATTATGAAGTCATTGAAAACGAATTAAAGAACAAAAATGATTTAATTAATAAAATCACAAAAGAAATTTTGGAATTACAAGAAGAAATAAAAAACATTGGAGATTCATTAAAAAATATAGAAATTAAAGATTATAGAAATTTAATCATAGATACAGAAGACAAATTAAAGAATTTAGAAAATGTTTATCTTGACCTGAATAGTAAAATTGCTGTATCTAATTCTAAAAAAAATATTAGTGAGGAATTAAAGAAAAAAATATCTGAGCTAAATGTTTGTCCTATATGTAAACAAGTTGTTAGTAATGAGCATAAACATAATATTATTTTAGATGAAGACAAAAAAATAAATGAGGTTAAAAAAGAATATGAAAATAATCTTAAAAAATTAAATTTAATGGAAGTTGGATTAAAAGAGGCAAAGAAAGAATTAGAAGATTTAAGAAAAAAACAATCTGAAGTTGAATTAATAAAATTAAAACAAGAAAATCTAAATGAAAAAAAACAAAGATTAGAAAATCTGCATAAAAATAAACAAGAACTTAATGAACATATAGAAATAAATAACAAGAATAAATTAAACTTAATAAAAGAAATTAGTAAAAATAAAGACTTAGATTTTGCTTATGAAATGGAAAAAGAATTACTTGAAAAAATTCAGGAAAGAGAAAAAGAATTAGATATAAAGAAAGCCACTATTACTAAAGAAATAGAGGATAATAATAAAGGAATATTAGATTTAAATGAAGAAATAGAAAAGAAATTAAAAGTTAAAAATCAATTAGAAAATATAAGTGAAATTAACTTTTGGTTAGATGAACATTTTATTAATTTAGTAAGTACAATAGAAAAACAAATAATGTTGAAGGTTTATAGTGATTTTTCATTATTATTTCAAAGATGGTTTAATGAATTAGTAAATGATGAGAATTTAAATATTAAACTAGATTATGATTTTAGCCCATTAATAATCCAAAATGGTTATGAAACAGATTATGATTTTTTATCAGGAGGAGAAAAAACAGGAGCTGCTTTGGCATATAGATTATCTTTAAATCAAGTTATAAACAATTTAATGAGTAATTTAAAGACAAGTGATTTATTAATTTTAGATGAACCTACAGATGGATTTTCTTCAGAACAATTAGATAGATTAAGAAACGTATTAAATCAATTAAAGATAAAACAAGTAATTATTGTAAGCCATGAGCCTAAAATTGAGAGCTTTGTTGATAATATCATAAGATTTAATAAAGTAAACCATATTACAGAAGTTAATTACTAAGAACTAATAAGAAACCTTTTTATATAGAACTAAAATTTTATTCTTATGGCATTAATTACATACTTAATCATACCACTAATTGTATTAATTCTATTATTTATTGTATTTAAGTTTATTTTTAAAATTTTTAAGTATTTTATGATAGCTTTTGTATTATTAATTATTGTAACAGGTGTTTCTGGTTATTTAGTTTATAAAGATGCAAAAAGTTTAGCTGAGAATTTTGGTACTGAAAATAAATTGTTTTTAATAGACATAGATAAAATTGAAGCTGGATTTGTTATAGCTCAAGATGAACCTATTTTTTTGACTCAAGGACAAGTTGATTTTTACAATGATTTATACTTAAATAAAGATTATGGAAATATGTTAGGTGATAATTATAAGGTTTTAATATTAAAAATAGATAAAATAGAATATAGCAGCCAAATTTTAGATTATGAAGGACTTAGGTTAGATAAAGTATTAATATTTGAGATTATAAAATCTGATAACCCCAAAGATTTATTATACAACTTAATGTTTAGTGATAAACCAAGACAAAGTTTTGATAGTGCATTTAGTGTGGATAATGTTGAGTTTAAATCAGCACTTGCATTATTATTGTTTATGCAAGAATTTAAGAAAAATAATGTTTTATTCATAGTAAAGGAATTTAAGAAAGGAAATATTATTGTTTATCCTGAAACTGCTGTTTTTAAATTCATTAAAATATTGCCTAATGATTTTATAAATGATGTTGTAACTAAATTAAGTATTTAATAGAAAGACTTATAAGAGAGTATAGTTTTATATTTTTAGATATAATTTGAAAAACATTCCTAAGAAGTTAATAATAACTACAACATTACTTTCAATTTTAGGTTTAAATTGTGGTAAAAAAGAAAATATAGAATTAAAACAAATTTCTGGTTATAATTACAAAAAAGTTGGAGAAGTTCCTAAGTCAAATTGGCTATTTGGTACTGATTATTATGATTTTACAAATGATGGAATAAAAGATGGTTATATTATTGATACTCTAGGTAATCTTATATTACTAAAAAATATGATAAGTCATTCTAAAATAGAAGGCTTATTAACGAAAATTGAAGATTATGTATCTAACACGATAAAAGAAATTAGGTTCTTAGAAAACCAAAACGGTAAGCCGGATTTACTTATTTTGTATCAAGACGGAAAGCTAGTTTTATATAAAACATAAGATTTATAAACACATTTTAAAGGAATATTTTATAATTATTGAGTTGGTAGGAGAATAAATGGATTACCTTAAAATAGCTGAAAAATTTTCTGAGACTGTTTGGAAACATAAAGATGTTCTTAAACTTGAAGATATCATGTTATATGGCTCTGTTCTTAATAAAAATAAAATCCCTAATGATGTAGATCTTATGTTAATTCATAATAATAATCTTGCTTTTGAGAAAATGGAAAACTTGATGGACAAGGATAGTTTTAAAAATAATCTTGAGATATATTCTTTATTTTCTAAAATTCTAAATAAGTACGGTTTTAAGACCGAAGATTTATCAAAGGTTCCGGAGTTAAAAATAGCAATGGAAAAATCTATTTTAAATGTTCATTTTTTAGATAGAGTTTTCTTTTATGATGATAAGTACAAAAATAAGAAAATACAAGTATTAAAAGATCCTAATTTTTATAATAATATATTTAGTTCACCATTCAAACTTTGGGATGGTTCTAAGTTTTCTGATTTTATTAATGAGAAATATACAAGTTTACTTTTTGTTGATATTAGAGCTACTAAATAAAATTCTCTCCAAGTTTCTTTAATATGTCCTTATTTTTCTCAAAATAATTTCTTACTTTACTAAATATGCTTATTAAATTATTACTTAAAGCATTCTTTACGTCTTGTGGATGTAGTTTACTTGATTTATATTCAGTTTCAAATTTCTCATAAGAATCAAATGTAATATCCCCTCCAAACTTAGATTCTCTTTCTATTGTTAATTTACTTTTAATTGGAAATACAATATGCTTAATTAATTGAGTTACAGGGTTATTGTTTACATCTCCAGTAGGACAATAAGAATTGTTTATTTTATCTTTAATTTGTTTTTCTGAGTCATAAACTTTAATACTTGTTTCAGAAACAGAAGCACTCATTTTTACTCCTGGGCCTTTTAATGAAACTATTAAAGGAGTCATTATTTCTATTCTTGGCTTGTAGCCTATTTTGGGTAAGTAATCACGAGCAAAAGCAAATATGTGTCTTTGATCAATACCCCCTAATTGAATATCAACATTAAGATATTGTTCATCTAAAGCTTGCATTATTGGGTAGATTAGCTCAGAAACTTTAGGATCTTTCATTCTTGTTACTTCTGAAGCTGCTCTTGTTGCTCTTGATATTGTTGTTACTGTAGATAATTTTAGAACATCATTCATATATTTACTTGTTAACTCAAAAGAACTTCCCCTTACAAATTTAGGTTTTTTATCCCATGGAAAACTTAATTCAATGCATTTTTCATAATAATCTCCTAGTAATTTAATTCTGTCCCATGGAGTTTTTAAGTCATCTAATGCAGCATGAATATCTGCTATTAAAATAGTATTTTTTATCCCTGCTTTTTCAAAATCAAATAATTTAGTTAAGGGAACAAAATAAGCTATATGTACAGGACCCGTAGGAGCAATGCCATAATAAGAAGATAATTTTTTATTTTTCTTTAATGAATCTTGAAGTTCATTTAATCCTAGAATTTCAGTTGTATTCCTCTTTATTAAATCTAATTTTTCATTAACATCCATAAAATAAGAAATTTATAGTTATTTAAATGATTTTCTATTTCTTTTCCATAGATAATGTTTTTTGTTTAAATGAATTTAAGGAGAGATCATAGAATTCTTCTGAACTATATAAACCATAACCTTCATCATGTTTTAAAACAATTCCTTCTATCCCAACCTTTAATATTAACTTACTACATTCTATACATGATGGTTGCCCTGAATTTTTAACTTCACCATCTTTAACTTTAATATGATACAATCTAGAATTTTTTAAATTGTGGACATTAGATAATGCATTAAAAATAGCGTTTTGTTCTGCATGTATGCAATACTGATTACAGATATTATAACAATGCTTTGGATAACATATTCTTCCTAATGCCGGAGTGTTATAACCTTTTCCAACAACAACATTTTCATCAGACAATTTTTTAACGATTACAACACCTCTTTTAGATTTGCTACAAACAGATTTTTCAGCTTCTAAAATAGCGGTTTTTATATAAAGTTCTGTTTCTTCTATTTCTTTTCCTTGTAAATACCTCATATAAAATTAGTATAGTGTAAATAAATTTATAAAACTTATTATAAATCTAAATCGAAATCTTTAAAAATAAGCCTCTTTCTCAAATCAATAAATGGTAACAGAAGAAAAATTAGCAGAAAAAATTAGGCATTTAATGAATAATCCTAAGAATATAAGAAATATTTGTACAGCTGCTCACATTGATCATGGAAAAACAACATTTTCAGACAATTTATTAGCTGGTGCAGGTATGATTTCTGAAGAATTAGCTGGAAAACAATTAGCTCTAGATTTCCATGAAGATGAACAACAAAGAGGAATTACAATAGATGCAGCTAATGTTTCTTATATTCTTAGGA
>CAYHUM010000033.1:0-8201 GCA_964359945.1 Candidatus Woesearchaeota archaeon
ATCATTCAAGTTCATTAGCTAAAAAAATATTAAGATTATTAGGATTTAAACAATTGGAAGAAGAATTTAGAGTTACATTTATTGTAAGAGATCAATGTGGAACTGTTGATTTAGAAACTATTACAATAACTGTTTTTGATGTTAACAGAGATCCTGAATTAGAATTAATACCAAATCAAAATATATGTGCAGGTTCATTACTAGAATTTACTGTAATGGCTACAGATGATGATAATGATATATTAATATTCTCATCTAGTAATTTACCAGATGATTCAACATTTACTCAAATAGATAATAATAATGCCTTATTCTCATGGCAAACTGATTTTGGTGATGTAGGAAGATATAGGGTTACTTTTATAGTAAGTGATAACTTTGGAGGTTCTGATTCACAATTTGTTTTAATATTAGTAAATGATTGTAAACAAGATAATCAACCAATATTAGATCCTATTGGAAATAAACAAGTATGTGCAACTAATTTAATTGAATTTACAGTTACAGCAACTGATCCAAATGATGATATATTAACATTTACAGCATCTCCTTTACCACAAGGTGCTTTATTTACTCAAATAGATAACAACAATGCTTTATTTTCCTGGAAACCAGATAATGATCAAATAGGCATTTATACAATAACATTTGAAGTTACAGATGGAACTTATACTGATTCAGAAATTATTACTATGCAAGTATTAGCTATACAAGCATGTAGTATAACAAAAGGAAATGTAGATAGAGTTAGTGTAGCTAGTGTTATGGTAGATCCTGAAAATGTAAAAGCAGGAGATTATATAATGATATATACAAAAACAATTAATACAGGAAATAAAGACGAAGATATAGAATTAAAATTAACAATACAAGATTTAGGTATTATAGAATCAAAGTTTTTCGATTTAGATGAAGATAAATCTACTATAAAGATATTTGAAATAAAAATACCTAAAAATGCAAATAAAGGAGAATATTATATAATAGTAAAAGCTTTTAATAGTAAAGCATCTGATTCAAAAATTATGAGCTTTAATATAAAATAAACCTTTAAGAAAAGTTCAATCAAAATAAAAAATGTCAAGACAACCTTATATAATTTTAACTACCGAAAAGTTTATATACTAGTTATAACTTAAAAATAATAACAAAAATTTATATTCGGTAATTTCAAAGGAGGGTTAAAGACAAAATGATAAATTACATGAAATTATTAAGTGCATTATTTTTAACATTAGTATTGATAGGTACAGCTTTTGCTGGTACTTCTAGATCAGTACAGCAAGATTTTGTAACTATTACACAAGTTGATGTTAATGGTGTTACAGCAGATATATTTAATCAACTTGAAGCTGTATTTATAGAAAGAGGTTCTAATGCTATAGTTGAAGTTTGGTTTACAGGTAATTCTAATTCTAATCAAACAAGAGACAGAGTTAGAGTTGAAGCAAGAATATCTGGTTATGAACATGGTACTATAAGAGAAGAAACTGATATTTTTGAAGTTATACCAAATGTTAAATACAGAAAAGTATTAGTTTTAGAAATTCCAGAAGATATTGATGCTAATAGTAATAATGATTCCTATACTTTAATTGTTGAAGTATTTGATGATGAAGATAGTGAAGATGCGTCTGCTCCATTAAAAGTAAAGGAAAAAAGACATTCATTAAATATATTAGATGTTAACTTTAATCCAAGTTTAAATGTTGAAGCTGGAAAATTGTTATTTACAAATGTAAGAGTTGAAAACTTAGGCGATAAAAAAGAAGAAGATATTAAAGTTAGTGTTAAAATCCCAGAATTAGGATTAGAGGCACATGACTTTATTGATGAATTAGCAGCTCATGAAGTACCTGATGAAGATGAAGAAGATTCAGCAGAAACAGATGATATTTTCTTAAGAATACCAGATAATACAAATTCAGGTAATTATGCTTTAGTTGTAGAAGTTGAATTTAATAGAGGTCATGATACAGTACAAGAAAAATTTGTATTGTCAGTAAAAGCAACTTCTGCAGTAGAACCAGGACCTTCAGGTGTAACTGTTCAACTTGACAGCACTTCAAAAGAACTAAAACAAGGAGAAGGAGCTGTTTATAAAATAATGCTAGTTAACTTAGAGCAAACACCTTTAGTATTTACAGCAGATGTAAATGGAGAGGAAAGCTTTGCAATATCAAGAGTTGATCCAGCTGTTTTAACATTACAACCAAATCAAGCTGGTGAAATGTTTGTGTTTGTATCAGCAAGAGAAGATGCTTCAACTGGATTGCATTCATTTACAATAGATGTAAAAGCTAATGGAGCAACAGTTAAAACACTTACAGCACAATCTGATGTAAAAGAAAAATCATTCGGATTTGGCAATGTTAATAGTGTATTAGCATTAGTTTTTATTGTATTAATAGCAATAGTAATAATTTTAGCAATAGTTTTAGCAGCAACTAAACTCGGAAAGGGCGGAGAAGAAGAAGCTTTAGAAGAAGGAAAAACTTATTACTAATCATTTTTTCTTTTTATTTTCTATTTTTTATAAGATCTTTTATTTAAAATTAATATTTTGCTCATAAAGTTATAAAAAAGATGGAGATTTAAAATATTTTTATTCTTAAAAATTATTTATAAAGATATATATAGTATAAAACCATAAAATTTATATATTAATTATTCTCTTTAAAGTAATAAAATGGGGGGTTTAGTCGTGAGTGATAAAAAAATATTTTTAATAACATTATTTTTTGTAATTTTAGTTTCAGTTTCTATAGATGTATCAGCTCAAAGTTTTACATTTACTCCAAAAACATCTACAGAATTGGTATGTCCTGGTACAACTGGTTTATTTACAGATAATATTAAAAATATAGGAACAACCGAACTTATATTAACAATAAGTACTTCAGGAAGTGCATCACCATGGTCGACTTCTTTCCCGATGGGAATAGTTTTACTGCCTGGGCAAGAAAAAACAATCTATACTTATATCAGTCCAAGAACAACAACAAGAATTGGAACTTATAATATAGAAGTTATTGCTAATGCAAATGGTGAAGTTCAAAAATTATCTCATAATGTAAATATACAACAATGTTATCAATATTCTATTAATGTTTTAGATGAAAAAAATGTCTGTCCTACTGATGTTGAAAAATACGATGTCTTAATCACAAATAACGGCATGTTTTCACAAACTTATTCTTTGAAAGTAGATGGGCAAGCTGCTTCTTGGATCAAATTAAGCGAGGATATAATAAATTTACAAGCTGGGGAATCTAAAACTATATTTGCGTATATAACAGTTCCTAGTAATGCTTTGGGAGAAAATAGATTTACAGTAATAGCACAACCCCAAACCAGTCCTAATGTACAATCAGCTACTGCATTAATACATGTAGATCCTTGTTTTGATTATGATTTAGCTGCTGTTAAAAATTATGTAAGTTTTTGTGAACATACAGCTGAAAAAATCCCTATACAAATTAAAAATAAAGGAACTTTAACAAATAATTATGATTTGCTTATTGATGGACCGGTATGGGCAAATCTAGACAAAACTAGATTAGAGCTTTTACCTAATCAAGCTGAAACTGTTAATTTAGTTTTAACACCTGGTTTTAGTGTAGAAGGTGATTTTAATTTAATATTTACTTCGATTTCAGATAAAGGCAATATAGAAAAAATAATGAATTTTGTAGCTAATGTTAGAAAATGCAACAATGTTTTATTAGATATAATCCAAGATTCAGATAAAATATGCAATTCATTGACAAATAATTATAATGTTGTAATCAAAAATCCAGGAGAAGTTGACAAACAATTTGAATTAAGTGTTGCTGGAGCAGCATGGTCCAGCTTAGATAAAAATTTAGTTGCTTTAAAGGCTGGTCAAGAAACAGCTGTTAATCTAATTATTAATCCTGGATTTGATACACTGGCAAATACTTATAATATAAATGTAAATGCTTTAGCTTTAGATGAAAGTAAAGTTTCAAGCTCTGATTCTATTGCAATAACAACAGTTACAAGGGAAGAATGTTACCAGCCAAAAATTAATCCAAAACAAAATCAAATTAGCTTAGGTTATGATTCTAGTGCCACAATACCTGTTATAATAGAAAATACAGGAACTTTAACTGCAACTTATGATTTAGAAATAACAGGAACTGCATCAAGCTTTACAGAAATAAATCCAAGTGTTATTACTGTTAATCCAGGTAAATCAGAAATTGTTTTTATGTATATTGCTCCAACAGTTCAAACTTCCAATAACTTATATGAAGCAAGTATTTCAGCAAGACTTAGTGATTCAACAATATTAGCTACTGAAACTATTAGTATAGAAGTAACAGAAAGTAAATTTGAAGAAGGAATTATAGAAGAGATAATAGAACAACCTAATCTATTTGGCAGAATTAGATTATATCTAATAAATTTCTTTGCTCCAAAAATAGAAGAAATTACAGAAGTTCCTGAAGAAGCAGAAGAATTATTAAATGAAACTGAAGAAGTAATTGAAGAAGCTGAAGAAAAATTTAATTTAGATGTTAATGCTAAAACAAACCAATTAATGAACAAAGGAGATAAATTTATATTTACAATAAATGATGAAAAACATACAGTTACTTTACAAGATGCTAGTGAAACTACAATTGTTTTAGTAATAGAATCAACCCCTTTCTATATTGCTTTAGACCCTGAAGATAGTAAAGAGATAGATATCAATGATGATAAAATAAACGATTTAAGAATTACATTTAATGGTTTTAAAGACGGAAAAGCTGATATAAATTATGAGAAAATAATTATTGTTAGTGAGGAAGTAACAGAAGAGCCGACAACTGAAATTGAAGAAACCCAAATTCAACCATTTAAAAAAATCAACCTTAGTAAGGCAGGAGAAATTTTAGTAAGTTACAGGAATTATATAGCAGCCGGAATAATAATACTTATCATAATAATATTACTAGCTGGAACCAGTGCTCGTAAAAAAATAGTAGATTTCTTTGAAGAAGAAGCTGAAGAGGAAGAATCTATAAAAAAAAATAAAAAATAATTTTTATGTTCTTATCTAAAGCAGCATCTAGATTCAATTTGATTGAAAGTTACCATAAATATATCTTTCTTTATTTCACTACTTTTTATAACCTAACTTTTTGTTATATATTTTATGGTCAATAACATCGAGAACAAAAGCTATTATTTCTATTTCTGTTTCGCCCTCTGTAAGTGTATAAAGCATTCTCCAAAAATTTGGGAGTTCTACTCTAAATAAATTAGTTACTCTATATTTTAATTTGTATTCTTTTGGTATTAAATTTTTTGATATCGGATTGCCGTAATGGTGGTTTGCTTTAATTAATTCTACTTTTTTATTTATTGCATTAAGAATAGATCTCTCGGTTTTTGAAGTAGGCGCTTGCTTATTAAGATACTTATAAACTTCCTCTGCCTCTGGTGAAAATATTACTCTTACTGTTTTCATAATTCAAAACCTCTAGCAATAGCCATTCTTAAATTTAGGTTTTTATTATGAATCCATGTTATCCCCCTTATACTTACTGCTATCTTATTGCTTTCTTCTAAGTATTCAAGAATCTTCTTTAAAGTGTTATGATTTACTTGTTTTGGTAGTTTTCGTTTAAGTTCTGCTATTGTTATTATGCTACCTTTCATATTTTTTAAAGTATTTTCTACCATGAGCACTGTGTTTAGGTTAGGTGCATGTTCTAATATTGGTTGTATTAATCTTGACATTTTTATAACAAAAATTTATAATCTAATAACAATTAATTATTAGTATATAAATCTTTCTGTTATAAGGGGTTTAGGGATTTTTATATAAGTTGTAATAAAAACCTTGTTGGGAAATTTATATGAAAATTCATTTGCTAATTCACTGCTGATGCTTAAATCTCCCTAATATTGGAAAAAAATAATTTTTATGTTCTTATCTAAAGTTTTAAACTAACAATATTACTAACACCTTCATGCATACTAATACCATAAATTTGGCTTGCTTCTGAAATTACAGCATCGTTATGGCTTACAACAATATATTGAGCTTTACTTGCATATTTGCTAAATAATTGAGATAGTTTTTCAGAGTTATGCTTATCTAAAGCAGCATCTACCTCATCCAATAAATAAAATGAAGCTGGATCATAGTCTTGAATTGCAAAAATAAACGCCAGGGCAGTTAAAGTTCTTTCTCCTCCAGATAAACTTTTGATGTCTAAAAATTTATTTCCTACTATCCTTACTCTAAAATCAACCCCAGCATTAAAAGGATTTTCTTTATCCTCTAATTCAAGATAAGCTTCTCCTTTTGTTGTTAGCGAAGAAAATATATTGCTAAAGTTAGATTCAATTTGATTGAAAGTTACCATAAATATATCTTTCTTTTTAGATTCTATTTCTCCCATCATTTTTAATACGTCTTCTTTTTCTGATTTTAATTTATCTTTTTTCTCAACTAATCTTTCATGTTCTTTTTTTAAATCTTCATAAATTTCTAAGGCTCTTAAGTTTACATTACCTATCCTACTAATCATATCTTCATATTTTTTAATTTCTGATTTTAAAATTTCTAGATCAACACCTCTTCTGATATTACCTTCTTTAAATTCTTCAAATTCTTTTTGTGAACCTTCTAATTCTGCAATAACCTTAGCCCTATCAATATTTAAATCGTTAATTTTTTTAACTATATCTTTACTTCTTTCTTCTTCTAATGTAATAGAATTTTCAATATTTTGTATTTGTTCACCTAATTTATTCCTCTTAATGGATAAATTTTTAAACTTATCATGAAATTCATTTTCTTTCTTTCCATTTTCTTTCAATTCTCTTTCTTTAAGTTTAATTATTTCGATTATATTTTTAATCTCATCTTCAAAATCTTCTTTTTCTTTGTCTTGTGTTTTAATTATCTTTTCTGTTCTTTCGTTTTCTGGCAATAACATCGAATTAATTTGTATATCTGTACTTTTAATTTCAGAATTAATTTCTATTATATTCTCTCTTAATTTTTGTTTTTCCTCTTCCAAATCTTTTAAGTCTTTATTAGTTTCAAGTACTTTTGATTTTTCTAAATTATCTCTTACTTTTGATTTTTTATCTTTTAAAATTTCAATAGAGTTTTCATAGTCTCTAATTTTTTCTCTAATATTATCTAGATTTAATGAAATTTCTTTTAAATTATTTAATAAATATCCTTTTTCTTTTGATGAACTTATCTCCTTTCTATAACCCCCAGTAATTGCACCACTTTTTTCTAATAAATCTCCTTCTAGAGTAACCATCCTATATTTACCGATACCTAAAATTCTTGCAGTAGCTATATTGTCGACGATAACTGTATCTCCAAAAACATTTAAGAAAGCATTTTTATATTTAACATCAAATCTAATTAAGTCAACAGCTACACCATATACTCCTTTTTCTTTTTCTAAATCTAAAATTCTTCCTTTAACTTTATTTAACGGTAAAAATCTAGCTATTCCTAATCTACTTTCTCTTAAAATTTTAATACATTTTTCTGCAGTTTCATCATTTTCTACTATAATACTATTAATTCTTGAACCAGCTGCAACTTCTAAAGCTAAACTATATTTAGGATCAAACTTAGCTAAATTTCTTATAGTTCCATAAACACTTTTTTCTTTTAAGTTTAATATTTTTTTTACAGCTCCGCTTTCAAATCTTTCATCTAAATGTTTAATTTGAAATTCTAATCTCTCTTTCTGTATTGTTAAATTTTGTTTTTCATCATTTAAAGAAAATATAAAGTTAGATTTTTGTTCAATTTCTAAATCTATTTTACTTAAGTCTTTACCAAAATCCTCTAAATTTGTTATACCTCTTTCTTGCTTAATTTTTTCTATTTGTATATCTAAATTTTTTATTTTTTTATTAATATTAGGAATTTCATTGTTTAATAATTTTTTATTTTCTTTTAAATCTTCTATTTTTTTATTTGTATCACTTAAATTAGATTTAAGTTGTTCTTTTCTTTCTGCTAATTTATTAATTTCATTGTTTAATGTTTCCAATCTTGCTTTATATCTAATAGAATCAGTTTTAATATCGTCGATATTTTTCCTTAATAATAATTGTTCTTGTTCACCTTTTTCTTCCAATTCAATATTAATATTTTTAATTTCATCCTTAATTTTATTTATAGAATTTTTATCATTATTAAT
>CAYHUM010000034.1:0-8121 GCA_964359945.1 Candidatus Woesearchaeota archaeon
GAGGGGGAGTTACTGTGATTTTTTTAATTTCAAATAAAACTACTTTACTTTTAAATTTATTTGATTTAATTTTAAATTCTACTTTGTCACCTTCTTCCAATCCTTGTAATAATGATAATGACTGTGGTTCAAAACTCATTACCATGGCATCCATAAATCCTGGAATTTCTTCATGATCTATAGTAACATAATTATCTTGCGTATTTATTATTTGTAAAACGCCTTTTGAAGAGTAAATCTGGTCTAAAACTGGTTCATTAAATTGATTATTTTGTGTTGTAGTTACAGGTGGTTTAGTTTGACATCCACTAATTATAACTAAAAATGCTACTAAGATAATAATATTTGTTTTTTTCATTTTATTCCATAGGTGTTCCTGTAAATCTTGAACCTCTTTCACCTGGCAATTGACCTCCTAATTCAGCTGGTAAATCTGAAAATGATACTGGTCTATGTGTACTAAAGTAATGTTCAGGTAAATAATCTCCTATGCCCGTAAAGTAATTAGGATAAGTTCCTGAAATATTCTTCCAGTATGGGGGCATAGCATACATATACAAAGGTGAATTCATATATGATAATGATGGAGGGAATGGACTTGTTTTAAATTGTTGTACAAAAGCACCTGATTCTATAATACCTCTTCCTGTGCCTCCTGCTTTTTCTATAGCTTCTATTTGTTCTTTTATAGGAACATTACCCATACCAAGAGCTAAATGGCTATCACTAAAACCAAAATTATCTGTTAAATGAATATGTTTTACATAAGGACCTATTTTTTCTGCTTCTTTAATTATATCTTTATCAGTATAACCAAACCTTCTAAGTAAATTTATATGGCCAACATCCCATGTAGCTCCTATTAACTTCTTTGATATTTCAGTTGCTTCTTTTCTGTCCATATTTTTTCTTTCAACTAATTGTTTGGCAAATTCTTCTCTGCATAAATCTATAGTTTTTCTTAATGTATCTGCTCTTGATAAAGCCATTTCAGGAAAAACATTTTCAAGGACTATGACAGGAGCTTTATCTTTAAACTTGTCATAAGAATAAAATGCACTATTCGCTATTGTTTGTGCTGTTTTTTCTGCAGCGAAATCATCTACAGGAACAAATTGCTTTGGATTAGGTAATAAACTTATAGTATTTAATAAATTAGATTCACTAGCAACATCTCCATATTTCGTGCTTAATTCTGCTCTTTTATCTAAAGCGTATTGTCTTTGTTTTATTGGGTCTTGTATTCTTTGTGCTTCTTTTAGAATATTCTCACTTTCCAAATGCATTTGTTTATATGTATCTTGAATTTGTTGTAGTCTTTTATGAGCTTCTGAATTATAGAATTCTTTTTTTTCTTCTTCTGGAGTAAACTTAACAAACCTATCATACATATCACTAACACCATTTAAAATTTTTCTATCTAACTCATGTAAATAGTTATCGTAAGTATCAATATCGTTTTTTGTTTTTTCATATTCTCTTCTTTGTTCATGTGTAAGTATTTTTGATTTAGTCTGAGCTTCTTGTTGTATGGCACTATCTGCTGTTTCGTTTCTTTTTCTTAAGAATTCCATTTCTCTCATTAAATCATCTCTTTTTTTCTGTTCTCCAAATAATTTTAATTTTTCTTCGTTCCATACGCTATCATTAAGTATATCAAGTTGTCTTTCAGGAGTGTAAATTTCTTCTCCATAAAGCCTATTTTTAACTTCATGTTTTAATGGAGCAATTCTTCCTGTTTCTTGATCAACTACAGTTACTATTTTTTTACCTGTTGCTTCTTCACCTTCTGGATAAACTAAACCTTCTTTTTGCCATAATGTTGAGGTCATTCCTCCTGTAACATGTAAATTAACAGGAACATTTCCTCTATCATCCAAAGCATAAGATTTTTCTAAGAATGATTTTATTTGGTTTTCAGTTTGCATTCTTGCAGTTTCATTCCATGAATCCTGAGCAAATCCAGCAGGATCAACAATTGGAGCATGAACAGAAATATTTGCATTTGTTAGTTTACTCAATCTTCTTAGTTCTTCAAAATGTTGTTTAGGAATTTGGTCAAATATATTTGGGTCAATACTACCAATTTCTATATTTTTCATACCTTGATTTAGCAAAAACCCCATTTGTTCTATTTGGTTAGCAGTTTGAGGACTAGTAGGAGCTCCTAAACGATAAGTCGGAAAATATTCCATATTACTACGATATTCATTATGAAATTCCATTTTATTTTTTCCTTAAATATTTTTTATCTTTTTCTTTATTTATGCTATCTATAATTTCTCTGACATCTGAAGGTTGTGAAAAATCTGATTTTGATTCATACATGATATTAGGAATAGAACTTATATATTTTTCGGCTTGCATATCACTTATATTATATTTTTCTAGGACTTCAAAAACTTCTCTTCTTTGTTCTGGATGTGAGGGACTAATTAAATGTCTTCTCTTCAGATCTTTTTTTACTGCTTCTTGTAATTCTCTATTTCCTGTAATGCCTGTAACATAAGTTTGAGTCATGAAATAATCTTTTTTTGGAGTTGTTTTAGGTTCTACATCTTCTAATCTACTTTCTAAGGATTCTGTTCTTGGTCTTGGTTCTTCTATTTCTGGTGTAAATGGTGTTATTTTTTGAGAAGGAGTAATAGGACTCTCAATTATTGTTTCTTCTATATTTTCTTCAATAGGAACTTCTAATTTAAGTTCTTTAAGTAATTCTTCTAATTCTTTTATTAACTCATTATTTTTAGTTTCTTTTATTAATTTCTCTAAGAAAATAATTTTTTCATTATTATCTTTTAATTTTTCTAGTTTTTTCTTAATTTTAGTAGAAATTACCATGATAGCATTCCATGGGCTTTTTTATATAAATCATATGCAACAAAAGCAATATTTAAAGCTTCTTCTTTTGCTTTATTCCTAGTTTCTTTTATTACAAACATAGGAGCACCTTTCTTCATATTAAAAAAACCTTTAACTTCTTTTAAAGGTCCAAAAACTTCTGAAAAACCTTTACCCACACTTTTACCCATGGAAAACATAGTATTTTTTCCTTTTTTAGGTTCTTCTTTTTTCTCTGATAAATATTTATCTAGGTCTTCTTGTAATTCTTTTAAACTAACATTTGTTAAATCTTCAACTAACTCCATATCTTCATAAAGTTCTTGTTGCTCTAATTCCTTTAAATCTTCTTCATCAAGTACATATGGTTTAAATACTAAATCTGTAGTACCTCCATGAGTATAATGAGAAGCTGTTTGTGTTCTTAATGATTGAGGAACGCTCCTAAATCTAAAATTAACTTCTAGACAAGCGTATATTTTTTTATCTAGGTTATATTTACTAAACACAGGATGAACACTTTCTGGCTTTGTTTCTTTTTTCCCAAATAAAGAAAGTTCCATTAACATATTATTAAAAGCAGCTATAATATCTGGACTGTTAAATTCTTTCATTTTTAGTCTATGAGCTGCTACTAAATAAGGACGTGCCCATTTAGTATATAATTTTAAAGAATCTACTTGACTTCTTAAATAAGATTTTTCTATATTTCTTCTTTTTGTTAGTTCTTCTTCACTATATTTTTCCCACTTAAGATACTCGGTAATTTTTCTTTTAAGGATGTTTTTTACTCTATCATTTAAATCAAGTCTATCAACATCTGCTTCATTTTCTACATACATAAAAGCATCTCTTAAAGTAACAAATTGTAAATCTCCCCTTGTTAAAGCATTTATGCTGCCAGCACCTTTTTTAATATCAACCATATCCATCCATATTCCTTTTAATGCTAATTTTCCTGCTTGTTTTTTTTCATGTGAATGTGAATGTAAATCTGAATAATGCTCAATCCTTATGTCAAATTCTCTTAAATCATATAAAATATTAATTATGCTTCTTATAACTGTATTTATTGTTTGAAGCATTTTCATGGCTTGGTCTTGCATTACTGTTCTTCTGCTTCCCACTTCTCCAAAATAACCAGAACTCGCACTTGCTTCAAATTCTTCTTCAGTTTTACTTACTTCTAAACCTAAACCACTAGGATAAGTATTTCTCATAAAGTCTAAAGTCCAAAAATAAATTGGTTCGAGACTTTCGGCCATAGAATCATATGTTATTTTATATTCAACTTTAAGTTTAGTGTCTAATTTAACTTGAGCTTCCTCTTTTAGAGTTTTTATTAGCAATTGTCTAATTTCTCTTTTAAGCTCAGTACTTTGCTCTTCTTTTAATTTTTCTTTAAGAAAGCTTTTTTTGTTCTTAATTTTTCCAAGCTCTTTTTTTATATCTTCTATGGACATTTTATAGGTAAAACAATAAATTTATATAATACATAACTTTTAAATGTTTCTATTGTTTAAGAGGTGTTAAATGGGATTATTAAGTATATTTAAAAAAAAGAAACCTGAAATAAAAGAAATTCCTGGTTCTAATCTAAATACCAATCCTTTACCTGAATATAAGCCTGAATATAGAGAACCAAGATATCCTGATTTTCAATCTTCTAATCCAGAATTACAATTAATTATAAGTAAACTTGATTTGATTAATGCTCGTTTACAGAATATTGAACAAAGATTAGCTTATATAGAAAAAGTAGCAAAAGAAAGTCAAGAGCAACCTGTAAGGAAATGGTAAAAAAATATTTATTTATTTCTATTTTAATTGTTATTTTAGATCAGATTTTAAAGATTTTATTTAAGGACAAGGAATTTTTTATTATTAATTATGAAACTAATACAGGAATAGCATTTAGTTTATTTCAAGGAGTAAATAGACTAATTTTTATTTTAATAGCTTTAGTAATAATAGCTTTAGTTGTTTATTATTTAATTAAGTATAAACCTCAAAGTAAATTAGTTAATTATGGATTGTATTTAATGTTAGCTGGTGCTGTATCAAATTTAATAGACAGAATTATTTATGGTTATGTCATCGATTACATTGATTTAAAATTCTGGCCTATTTTCAATTTAGCTGATACTTCTAATGTAATAGGAGTTTTGTTATTGGTTATTTTTGTGATAAGGAAGAAATAGTTTAGGATTTATCAAATGGAACAAGATAAAAAAATATATCATGAAGGGATCTTAATAATTGGTCCTAAAAATTTTGTAGTGAGGACTATACTAGCTCTAGATTTAATTAAAAGGCTAAGTAAATCAGATTTTACTAAAATAAAAAAATATCTTAAAAGTATAAAATATCATAAAACTTCTTATATGTCATTTGAAAAAGCTCAATTTAGGGTTGCAAAACCTACTGCTTTCTCTTATTTAGAATGGTACGCAAGTACAATTGTTCACGACACACATCATTATTATTTACAGTATACAGGAAAACTTTTATGGAAAAAGGGGAACATGGCTAAACATGAAAAATTATGTATTAACGAACAATTAAGATTCTTAAAAAATATTAATGCTCCAAATAGTCTTTTTAAATGGTGTAAGGAAAGTCTTAAAAGAAAGCATTGGTATAAAAAGAAAAGAAATTGGTAGTTTATGATATTTTTTTAGCAAATATCTCAACCCAAGCATTATTACCATCGTAAGATACCATTGATTCTATAACTTTAAATCCATTTTCTTTAAGTAATTTATTTAATTCATCTTCTTTATAAAAAGCATAAAATCTAGGTTCATTATTATATTTTTCTTTTTTTATTATTTGTTCACCTTCTCCCTCTTTTACTGCTATATAAATTATGCCTTTATCTTTTAAAATCTTATTAAAATTAGTTAATACTTTAGAAGCATCTTTCTTCTCGAAATCAGCTAAAGTTGCCATACACCATATTCCATCAAAATTTTTATCTGGAAATTCTAAGTTAAGTAAATCCATTTTTAGAAATTTACCTTCTTTTACTCTTTGTTTAGCTTCTTCAAGTAATTTTTCTGCTATATCTATACCTATAACATCTAAACCTTCTTCTAGTAAATAAGAAACATCACGACCAGCACCACAACCTGCATCTAATACATTAGCCTTTTTAGGAAGTAAAGAAATAAATTTATTAAGTTGAAATTGTAGGAGTTTATGGGCTGTGTAATCAGCATAAATCTTAGCAAATTTATTGTATGTTTCAATAGCTTTCTTTATTTCATCTCCCATTAGTTTTTATATTAAACAAATTATTTAAATAGTTTTTGTATTTCAGAAAAAGATGGTAAATGTTAAAGAAATAGGAAAAGTTATTAATATTTTAAAGAAAGAGAGTAAAAAATATAATGTTCCTAGTGCTACTCATATAGGTACTACTACAAAAGATCCATTTAAAGTTCTAATTTCTTGCCTAATTAGTCTAAGAACTAAAGATGAAATTACGAATAAAGTTTCTAAAAGGTTATTTGAAAAAGCTAGTAATGTAAAAGAAATGTTAAAATTAAGTGAAAAAGAAATAGCTAAGTTAATTTATCCATGTGCTTTTTACAATATTAAGGCTAAAAGAATAAAAGAAATATGTAAAACTTTAATTAAAAATTATAATGGTAAAGTTCCTGATGATGTAAATGAATTACTAAAAATAAAAGGAATAGGTAGAAAAACAATGGGAATTGTAATGTGTTATGGTTTTGGAAAAACTGTTTCTATTCCTGTAGATAGCCACGTTCATGAAGTTTCTAATAGACTAGGATGGGTTAAAACCAAAAATCCAGAAAAAACTGAAATTGAACTTATGAGAATAATTCCTAGAAAATATTGGCAGGATTTTAATGATTTATTTGTTACTTGGGGTCAAAATATATGTGTTCCTGTAAGTCCTTATTGTAGTAAATGTGCTATTTATGATTATTGTAAAAGAGTTAATGTAAAGTATAGTAGATAAATTTTTAAAGATTAATTTATATTAAAAAAATATGACAGAACCTTTACATTTAAAAGATTCATACTTAAAAGAATTTAATGCATTAGTTAAAGAAGTTAATGGAAACAAAGTTATACTAGATAAAACTGTTTTTTACTCTACATCTGGTGGACAACCATTTGATACAGGGATGATAATTAAGAATAATGAAGAATTTAAAGTAATTAATTGTTATAAAGAAAATAATAAAGTTATACATGAATTAGATAAAGAAGGATTACAAGTAAATGATAATATTAAAGGTGTAATAGATTGGGATAGGAGATATAGATTAATGAGAAGCCATACTGCTTTACATATCTTAAGTTCTATTGTAAATAAAGAAACAAATGCATTAATAACTGGGGGGAATATTGATGTAGATGAAAGTAGAGTTGATTTTTCTTTAGAGAATTTTGATAAAGATTTAATGTTAAAATTTGTAGAAAAAGTAAATGAATTAATAAAAACAAATCAAGATGTAAGTATAAGTTTTATGAATAGAGAAGAAGCTTTAAAGATTCCTGGAATGGTTAAGTTAGCTAATGTTTTACCTCCTGAAATAAAAGAATTAAGGATTGTAAAAATAGGAAATATAGACGAGCAAGCTGATGGTGGAACTCATGTTAAAAATACTTCTGAAATAGGAGAAATTGAGTTCGTTAAAGCTGAAAATAAAGGTAAAGATAGAAGAAGAGTTTATTTTAAGTTAAAGGATTAAATTTGATCTGGGAAATTTTCTTTTAAGAAATCAACCATCATTTTATTTTCTGCAAGTTCATAAAGTTTAAATGCACTTCCTAGTAAACCTTCTTTTAAGCAAATATCCCCTAATCTAGTTAATCTTTCCTTATCTTTAGCTAATTCATAGGCTTTAGCTGCATAAGCATATTGCCTTGCTTCTACACATAAATCCCCTATATGAGCTAACTTATTACCATCATTTAATTGAGAAAATACTTCTACAGCAAAATCATATTTTTCTTTTTTTATGCATTCCTCACCAATTTTAGCTAATCTTGTAGGATCATTAATTAAGGAAAATGCTCTTATAGCATCTCCCATTCTTTCTTGGGCTAAACAAAAATCACCTATCTCTTTTAATTTTTCTGGGCTATCTGCTAGTTTATATGTTTCTATTGCATTACCATAAAGACCCATTTCTCTGTAATTATCACCAACATCAATTAATTTTTGTTTATTTTTACTTAAGGTAAATGATTTTATAGCTTCAGTCATTCTGCCTCTTTTAACGAATTCTTCACCAGCAG
>CAYHUM010000035.1:0-7878 GCA_964359945.1 Candidatus Woesearchaeota archaeon
TATGTTCAAATTTTTAAAAGAAAAATTAAAATCAGCAATTAGTTCTATATCTAAAAAAATAGAAACTAAGGAAGAAGAAAAAGTAGAAGAGAAAATAAAAGAGACAAAACTAGAAGAAACTATAAAAGAAGTTAAGGAAGAAATTAAAGAGGAAAAACCAGAAATTACTGAGGAAACAGAAGAGCCTAAAAAAGAGAAAAAATCATTCTTTAAGAAATTTTTTACTAAAGAAATTGAAGATGAAATAGAAGAAAGGATTAAAGAAACAAAGCCAGAAGAACCTGATATTGTAAAAGAAACAATTAAAGAAGAAAAAATACAGGAAATTAAATCTCACGTAAAAAAAGAAACTAAAGAACCAGAGATTAAGGAAGTAATAGAAGAGAAAGAACATATTAAAGAAGAACATAAAGAAATTAAAGAAAAAGAACATAAAGGTTTATTTACAAAATTAAAAGAAAAAATAACTACTAGAAAAATATCTGAAGAAGAATTTGAAGAATTATTTAATGACTTAGAAATAGCTTTACTTGAGAATAATGTTGCTTATGAAGTCATTGTAAAGATAAAAGAAGACTTAAGAAATGATTTAGTAGATAAGCCCATAAAAAGAAATGAAGTTGAAAACTCTATAAAAAATGCTTTAAAATTATCTATATCAGAAGTTTTAGAATTTGAAAAACTTGATTTAATAAATTTAATAAAAGATAAAAAAGATAAACCATATGTAATTGTATTCTTTGGTATTAATGGCAGTGGAAAAACAACAACAATAGCTAAAATAGCACATTTATTACAAAAAAATAATTTATCTGTAGTTTTAGCAGCTTCAGATACTTTTAGAGCAGCTTCTATAGAACAATTACAACAACATGCAGATAACCTTAATATAAAATTAATTAAACATAATTATGGAAGTGATCCTTCAGCAGTAGCTTTTGATGCAATTAAGCATAGTAAAGCACATAATATAGATGTAGTTTTAATAGATACAGCTGGTCGTTTACACAGTAATATTAATTTAATAGATGAAATGAAAAAAATAGTCAGAGTTACTCAACCAGACTTAAAAATATTTGTTGGTGAATCTATAACAGGAAACGATTGTGTAGAACAATGCAGTAGTTTTAATGAAAATATTGGGATAGATGCGATTATATTAACTAAGGCTGATGTAGATGAAAAAGGCGGGACTGCAATTTCTATAAGTTACGTTACCAAAAAACCGATATTATATCTAGGAATGGGACAATCTTATGATTCTTTAGAGGAATTTAACTCAGAAAAAATAGTAGCTTCTATTGGATTATAAAATAACAAAGTTTAAATAGGCTTTATTAACCTTTTTGGTTATATAAATAAAAATCTAAATGATTTTTTATGATATAGGAGGATTAAATATGAGAAATTTTGAACATGGTGGTTTCAAAAGAGATTTTGGACCAAGAGAAATGCATAAAGCAACTTGTTCTGAGTGTGGTAAAGAATGTGAAGTTCCATTTAAACCACAAGAAGGTAAGCCAGTTTATTGCAGAGAATGTTATGCTAAGAGAAGAAAGTTTTAATAGAATATAATATATTTTAGATAAAATCTTCTAATTTTTTATTTTTTCCTAATTCTTTCATTACTATTGTATCTAATTTATTATTGTATAAACTTACTGTCATTATTTTTTTAAATCTAATCAATTCAAAAAATCTTATTGTTCCTTGTAATTCTTGTCTTATATCACCATAAATCATTCCAAAGTCTTTATTTTCTGCTTCAATTTGTTTCAATAAAAAATAACCTAAACCCCTTCCATTATATCTTGGATCAATTCTTAGATTCTTTATTTCTAATACATTTGATAATTCTTCATGTTTTTGTGTGATAATGTCTCCAATTAATCTATCTTCATGAAAAGCTAATATAGCATTTTTTCTTCCAGAATTAATTTCAGGAATACAAGTTTCATTTACCCATTTATTGTAGTTAGGATATGATATAGGGAAATAAAGTAAAAAATTATGTAATAAGTTTAAATCTTTATTTGAATAAATTTCTCTAATCTTAAAATCAATTTTCATGATTAATATAAGAAAGTAAAATATTTAAAACTAGCTGTCTAAAAAATTTTATAGTAAACTTTAAATATGGTTAAATCTTAGTAATTAAAATGAAAGTTGGAGTATTAGGATCAGGAATGGTAGGACAAACATTAGCTTCAGGAATAATTAAACAAGGTTATGAAGTAAAAATAGGAACAAATCATCCTGAAAAACTAAATGAATGGTTAACTAATAATGAAACTGCTTCAGTAGGAAACTTCTCAGAAACATCTTCTTTTGGTGAAATAGTTGTATTAGCTATAAAAGGAACAGAAGTAGAAAACGTAATAAAACAAATAAATCAAGATAATTTTAAAAATAAAATAGTTATTGATGTTACTAATCCACTTTTAGTTGAAAAAGAAGGACAACTCCCAAAAATGTCAGTTGCATATCCAAATTCACTAGGCTCAAATATTCAAAAATTACTTCCTGAATCTAAAGTTGTAAAAGCATTTAATGCATCCCCTTCTATATATATGACCAATCCTAAATTACAAGAAGGAAATCCTGATTTATTCATAGCAGGCAATCATAATGATGCTAAGGATACAGTAAAGAAAATTGCTTCTAATTGGGGATGGTCTGTTATTGATTTAGGTAGTATAGAACAAGCATATTTAGTAGAGGCATTATCTATGGTATGGATTAATTATGGATTCTTAAATAATCACTGGACACATGCTTTTAAATTACTTAGAAAATAAATAGCATAATTTAAATATTAGTTATTCTTAACTTAATTTAATGAAAAAGAGGTTGCAAGAAGTTGGCGTTCTATTAGAAATGACTCCTATGGAAATAGGATTTTTAATCATATTTTTTGTTTTTATTGTTTTAGGATTAGAAAGATTAGTATCTACTGGGTCTGATTATGCAAAAAGAACTTTAATAATTTTAACAGTAGGAATAATTATTTTTTTACTAGCTTTCTTAATAGGATATCAAATAAAAAGAATGTTGCGTCCTTAATTATCTTTCAATATAACCTAATTCTTTATCTACTTCTTTAGCAATAGTTCTAATTTTCTGTAAAGTTCTTAGGAGATCTAACTGCATTTCATCTAGTGATTTTTCTATGCTTCTTGATCTTAAATAATATTTATTTTTATCTCTAATGACAATTCCTGCTTTAATGTATTTACTTAAATGATGAATTACATTTCCTTTTGTAATTTTACATTCTTTAGCTATTTCTTCACTTTTAATACCATGAGAATTACTTCTTACTATTGAACAAAAAATTTTGGCTCCTGTTTTTTCAAAATCTCTATTAGAAATAAAACCTAAACTTTCACACAACCAATGCAAATCATTTTCATAATCTTGTTTAAGAGGGGTTTTAATTTCTCTTATCATAAATTCTTGTTCATTCATTTACTCACCATGGAGAGATAAGCAAAGCTTATATATAAACATTTCTATTCTGAACAATCTAAGGTTATTTATAAATAATATATAGTTTACTACAGAAAACTTTAAATATAAGTTATACTTATATAGTATGGTTTAGGGGTATTTATTTTATCATCAATACAAAAACTCATAGTCACGAAATGTAGGCTAGGTTTTTGCACCTCTTTTTACCTAGCTTACATTTATGACATTTTATTCTTTTATTTTTTTGTGTTACTAATTAATATTAACAATAAATTTATATATTTTAATGTATTAACTTAGTTATGGGGTTAGAGGTAAAAGGTAAAGAAGGTAATTTTAAAAAATTTATTTTATTAATTCTATTTCCATTATTTATAATTTTATTTGTTAATGCTGAAATTATTCCTGAGAACAATGAAGAAAAATATAGTTTAAATCCTACATCAGAATGTGCCGCAATAAAAGGCTTGATTAACTGGTGGCCTGGAGAATCAACACCAGCAGATATAGTTGGAGGAGTTAATACACAATGGATAGGAACTCCTAGTTATACTACAGGAATAGTTAACAGTTCTTTCAGTTTTTCAGCAAGTGGTTTGAGTGCATTTCAAAAATTTATTTTACATAATGAAATAAATGCAACAGTTGAATTCTGGTTAAATGTAGGAGATACTTTTGCAGACAGAGCAATATTTTGGACAAGACCTGATGATGCTGATGTAAACAGGTTTAATATTCATAATGTTAATGGAAATTTATATATTGATTATAGGGATCCAGGAGAGAACATACATTTTGTAGGAGGTCCGGTTCCAGTTAATGCAGGTCAGTGGTATCACATTGCTATTGTTAGGATAATTGATCCTGCTCATAAATATTTAATTTATAAAGATGGACAACTTGTAAGTTATGTAATTGACCAAAATCCTAATTTACCTAATGAAGCTTCTGAATGGCATATGGCATATAGAACATGTTGTAAATTTTTTGGTAGCATGGATGAAATTAGTTTTTTTGATAGAGCACTTACTACATCAGAAATACAAGAAATATATAATGCTGGATCTCAAGGAAAGTGTAGAGGATTTGCTATTGCTCATAAAGTTTTAGACACTGCTAGATTAGATGAATTTATATCTTATAATTTTGAAACTGTTATGGGAACACCACCTTACAACTGGTCATCAATTAATGGAACCATACCAAATGGAATGAATTTATATTCAGATGGTGTTTTAAATGGTACCCCAACTGAAGCAGGAAATTTTATATTTAAGTTAAGAGTTATTGATAGTTTAAATCAATCTGCTGAAAAAACTTTTACATTGAAGGTTTCTTTAGAATTACCTGAACCAACATTAGAACTCTTTAAAGCAGGTACGCGAACAGTTGTTAATAGGTTTGTTCATTATTTAATAATCCTAAACAACATTGGTATTTCTCCTGCAACAAATATTACAATTATAGAAGAAATAGATACTGAAAAATTTGAATTAATTGGATCTCCTAATAATTCAACAATTGTAGATCAAGAGGGAATTTCTAATATATCCCAACTAATCTGGAATTTTTCATTACTTGAACCAGGCGGAGTAATTATAATACATTATTTTGCATGGTTAAAACAGTCCGTGCCTTTAGGAACAACCGTGGTTGGTGGGCCTGTTTATGCTTTTGCTGATGGAATTGGAAATAATGATAAAAATTCTCTTTCTGTAAAAGATGAGGGATCCCCTACATCTGAATTTCCAAAAAAACCTGTACCCAATCCTCAACTTTGTCCTCCGCCACCATCTCCTAAACCACCAACAGATCCTGGATACAATTGCAATAGAAAAGATAAGAAAGGAAATGATCGTTTACATAAAGGGGCAGATATATCTGCAACTGAAGGTTCTAGTGTTAGTTCTGTTATGGACGGGGTATTTGATCACTGTGATACTTCAGGGGAGTTGGGTATAATGGCAAGAGTTAAGCATGATATAGATGGTAGAACATGCTTTAGTGAATATGGGCATCTACAGTCTTGTAGCAATACTGATAAATTAAATAAAAAGATTCCAGCAGGAACCGAAGTTGGTAAATCAGGCACGACAGGGAATGCTAAAGGAACTCATTGTCCTCATGTTCACTTTCAATGGAGATGTGATGGATATAAAAAGCCTGTATCAGATCCATGCATTGGCTTAGGAAATCCAAAATCCCCTACAGGAAGACCATGTAGCTGTGATCCTTTAACAGATGAAGATGCAACTCCTGCAAGTGGACCTGTTGACCCAAATGAAAAAGTTGTTTCAGAAGAGAGTTATATAAAATCTAACCAAGAACTTACATATGCTATATATTTTGAGAATATTGGAGATGCCGAAGCTTTAGATGTTTTCCTAACAGATAATTTAGAAGCCACCCTAAATGTTTCTACGCTGAAGGTTTTCTCACTAAATGGATCTTTCATTAACATTTCAGACGGACAGAAAGTTGTACTTTTCCAACAGAACAAGACTATTAATGAGACTCTAGGAAACTTTACTATAAATACTACAATAATTGAAGAATGGACAGTCAAACTTCAAGGAAACACATTAAGCTGGAACCTTTCAGGTATATTCCTTCCTCCAAATACTACAGACAATGTATTATTCTCTATAAAACCATTACAAGGTCTTACATCAGGAACTGAAATAAGAAATAATGCAACAATCCAATTTGAGATATTTGAACCTATAACTACTAATGATACTATTAACATAATAGATGATATTAAACCATCTTGTGTTATGAATAATTTAAGTAATTTAACTACTTCAGAAAATTTTATAATGTCTTGGAATGGATTAGATAATGTTGGAGAAATACAATCATATATAATTTTTAGTTCTGTAAATGGTAGTGGATTTTCTGAGATAATAAGTTCAACTGATACAAGCTTTAACTTTACTAGTAAAGCAGGTAACAATTATAGATTTATATGCATTGCAAGAGATACAGCAGGAAACACAGAAACTCAAGAACCAATTGCTGAAACGTCTACAATGGTTCAATTATGTGGTGATGTAAATGCAGATAATAAAGTCAATTTACAGGATATAATTTACTTGGTTAATTACATATTCAAAGGAGGACCTACTCCAAAATTAACGAAATTAATTGGAGACGTTAATAAAGATGGTAATGTAAATATTGGAGACTTAGTATACTTAGTTAATTATATATTCAAAGGAGGACCTAAACCTTGTGCTTAAATAAAAACACTTATAAATCCAATTTCTAAATTTAATTCTATGGTACTAGATAAACTAAGTAGTTCATTAAAAGAAACATTAAGGAAGATAGCTAAAGCTATATTTGTAGATGAAACTCTAATAAATGAACTTGTAAAAGACATCCAAAGAGCTTTATTGCAATCAGATGTTAATGTTCAATTAGTATTTGATTTAACTAAAAAAATTAAAGAAAGAGCATTAAAAGAAAAATCACCCAAAGGAATAGATCAAAAAGAATTCTTAATAAAAATTGTTTATGAAGAATTAGTTAATTTTCTAGGTAAAGAAACTCATGGAATTAAAATAGAAAAGAAAAAACCATTTAAAATAATGATGATTGGAACTTATGGTAGTGGAAAAACAACTACAATAGGAAAATTATCTAAATATTATTTAAAAAGAGGATATAAAATAGCTACCTTAGCTCTTGATATTCATAGACCAGCAGCTATAGAACAATTACAACAAATTTCTTCTCAAGTAAATATACCTTGTTTACATGATAAGAAAGAAAAAGATCCTGTAAAAATATATAAGAAATTTAAAGATGAATATAATAAGTATGATATTTTAATTATAGATACAGCAGGCAGACATGATTTAGATAATGAATTGATAGAAGAATTAAATTCGTTAAATAAAGAAATAAAAACTGATGAAAATTTACTAGTAATTTCAGCAGACTTAGGACAAGCCGCACAAAGAATAGCAAAGGGGTTTCATGAAAATTGTAATATTACAGGAATAATAATTACTAAATTAGATGGAACTGCTAAGGCAGGAGGTGCTTTAACTGCTGCTTCAGTTACAAAAGCTCCTATTAAATTTATTGGAGTGGGAGAAAAAATAGATGATTTAGAAGAATTTAACCCAGAATCATTTGTTTCTCGTTTATTAGGAATGGGTGACCTTAAATTATTACTTGAAAAAGCACAAGAAGCTATTACAGAAGAACAAGCTCAAGATTTAGGAAAAAAATTCATTAAGGGAGAATTTAATTTCATAGATTTATATGAGCAAATGCAAGCTATGAATAAAATGGGTCCTCTAAATAAAATAATGGACCTAATTCCAGGAATGGGTAATTTAAATATTCCTAAAGAAATGTTACAAGTTCAAGAAGGAAAATTAAAAAAATGGAAAT
>CAYHUM010000036.1:0-7383 GCA_964359945.1 Candidatus Woesearchaeota archaeon
TATTATAAGTTTTTAAAATTACTCCAGAAAACAATAAAGGAAATCCTATATCTCCTCCACCCAAAATAGCTATACTTCCTTTTTCTAGTTTATATTTTTTATTACCTATCTTACCTATTTTACTTGTTTTTGGTTCATATGGAATAGATAATCCAGCAAATAACTTTGATTTTGTTTGAAATTTAGCTAGGCTAACCATATGTTTTGTTTTCCATACTGCTATAACATCATAAATAGAAATTAAAACTAAAAGTATGGAAATGGAGATTATATTTAAAATAGGAACAAATATAGCAGCTAATCCCCCATAAATAAATAATTGTACTAAATTTTGTATTATTACATTCGGTTTAAATATTAATAATAAAGCTACTACTACAGAAATAATTAATGCTATTATTTGAGGTATAAATGAAGATAAGGCTATTATTAGGGTAAATGAAATAGCTAAGAAAAACCATAATTTCCATAATTTGTATGCTTTAAATTTAATCAAAGCAAATGCAATTAAAGTAGCTAATAAAATTGAAATAAATATAGGTAAATAAGAAGTTTTTTCTTCTATTTGTGGTCTTTCTATATCAAATGGTAATTCTTTTGGGGGTTCTCCTTTTTGTTCTGGTAAGTAATGTTTTGTTATGAATAAACCTATAATTTGAGATCCTAAAAACATGGCTACTAATAAGATTGTAACTATTAAAGTATGTTTCATTTTTGTTTAAAGCTCATTACTGATGTTAATGAATCTGCTAATATTTCATTATCTATTGCATTTATTTTTATGTTTATTATATTAAATGTTGAAGTTAAATAAGTAATATTCCATAAAATAGCTTCAAGGACTTGTAATACCACGATTATTTTATCTGGATTTTCATTTTTATATTTGTCTTTTATTAATTTTTTTGAAGTTTCTATTGCTTTATTTAAATCAATTTTAATGTCATTAAGATTTAGCTCTTTAATCTTAGTTTTTTCTTTCTGGAAAACTTCTTCTGGTGGCATTATTTGTAAAGAATTACCTATCATAATAAAACTTGTTATTTTACTATCTTCTGGATTATAGTAATCTATTTGCCATCCTGTATTAATTTCATTTATATTTTCTGATATTAAGAAAGCACTACATAAATAAGAAGATTTATTCTTTGAGTGCCAATCTTGATAATCTTTAGAATTTTCTATATCTTTTATTGTATTTTTTATTTGAGATAACATTTATTCCTTTTCTTCTATTTCCTTCAATCTTGAATTAGTAAATTTATCTAAAGAAACACCAAATTTTACTTTACCATTTAAGGTTCTTACTGCTAATGTTTTATTTTGAGTTTCTTTATCTCCTATAGTAACCATATAATTAATGTTTTCTAATTGTGATTCTCTAATTTTTTTGTCTATAGTAGATGAACTATCATCAAGTTCAACTCTAATATTGTTTTCTTTTAATTCATTATATACCTTTTCAGCAAATTTCTTATTTCTTTCTGTTAAAGTTAAAACTTTTACTTGAACAGGGGCTAACCATAATGGGAATTTTCCTTTGTAATTTTCTATTAGTAAAGCAATAAATCTTTCTAAACTACCAAGAACTGCTCTGTGTATCATTACTACGTTATGTTTTTTTCCATCATTGCCCTCGTAAGTAGCTTCCATATTCAAAGGCATTTGGAAATCTAATTGTATAGTTGCTAATTGCCATTCTCTATCAGAAGAATCTTTAACGTCTATATCAATCTTAGGACCATAAAATGCACCTTCTTTTTCTTTTACTACATATTTCATTTTTGATTTCTTTAAAGAACTCTCTAAAATTTTCTCAGCTTTATTCCATAAAGCTATATCACCCATTGCTTTGTCTGGTCTTGTACTTAAACGAGCAGTGAATTTCATTTTAAATGTTTTTGAATAAACAATATTAATGAATTCTAAAATGTTCATAATTTCATGTTCTATTTGTTCTTCTGTACAAAATACATGAGCATCGTCTTGTGAGAATTTCCTTAATCTTGTTAGTCCTCCCAATACTCCTGTTAATTCATTTCTGTGTAAAAAAGAAAAATCTGCATATCTAATAGGTAAATCTTTATATGACCTTATTTTTGATTTAAATATTAATACATGGCCTGGACAATTCATAGGTTTAAGAGAAGCTATATTATTATCCATTTCAAGTACAAATAGGTTATCCTTAAAATATTTCCAATGACCACTTAAGTCCCAAAGTGTTTTATTATATATTTGAGGTGTGATAATCTCTTGATAATCAAATTTTTTATATAATTGTCTTATAAAATTTACAAGTTCATTATATATTATAGTTCCTTTAGGCAAGAAAAATGGACTTCCTGGACTATACTCATGCATCATAAACAAATCCATTCTTTGTCCAATTTTTCTATGATCATTTTCACTTAATTCTGCATATGAAATTTTACTTACTTTTGTTTTTGTTTTTTGTTCATGAGTTTCTTTAGTTTCTACACTAATTTCACGACTTAGTTCTGCTAATGGATGTCCTTTTACATCTATAGTAAACTGTTTATAATAACCAAATGGAGCTCTTGTAACTTCAAAATCTTTTTTTAGAGATTCTTCTGTATGCTTTAAAATTTGAAGTGCTTTTTCAGGTAAGGCTAATTTAGAACTTAAATGTGCATATGGATAAAGAACGATTTTATGTGTTTTAATCTGTGAGGCTATATCTTTAATATTATCAACTAATTTCTTTACAATTAATTCTGTATTATCTTCATCTTGTTTTTCTACTGCTGTTAGAACAACTAAACATTCTTTTACTTCTGTTTCTTTTTCTTCTACATCTTCTACATATTGTAATGCTTTTTTTACTGGTTTAAATTTTATATAATTAGCATGTAAAGTTAATATCTTCATAGAAATTAAAGTTTAAAGTTAGATATATAAATTTAACTATATCAATTATTTACTTAGTTTATTTATTAATGAAATAACATCAAAAACAATTGAACCTGTAACTTCTGAAGGAGCACTTTCTGGAGGAGGAGAGCTTTCTGTTGGTGTAGATGATGTTTCTTGAATTGCAGATGATGCTTCTTCATGTGGTGTTTCTTCCAAAACTTGAGTTCCTGATTCTAGTGTTGTTACTTCTCCAATTATAGATTCTCTAACTTCGTCTATATTAATTTCTTCATGATATGTTTCTGCATTTTGTATGACTTGATGTATATCTGTACTTGATAAGGGCTCTGCATGACCTTCTCTAAAAACAACTCCAGATGGAATTTCAGGACCGAAAGTATGACCAGTTCTTTCACTGCATTCTTGTTGAGTTAAACCTTGACATTCATGAGGAATATTTTGTGTATTGCTTTCTATTCTATCAAATGTATCTGATACTCCTTCTACTTCTGGACCATACTGAAAACCTGGTTGGCCTTTTTGGAATTCTGGAGGTCTCTCAAATTGTCCAGGTTGAGGAAAACTACTTCTAATGAAAGATTCACATTCTTCTCTTGACCTTCCTTGTTGCATACAAGAGCTAATTGCTTGTTCAATATCGGGAGGTCCTTGACCAAAACCTGGGCCTTCAAAACTTCTAGAACCCATCAATTCTTCACATCTTTCTCTGCCAATAAAGTTTCCATTTTGAATACATTCTTTAGGGGCATGTTTACTTATCATTATTGCTTCACATGATTCACGAGTAAATGCTTGTGCCTCTTTACATTCTTTAGGTAAGAATTTTTCCATCATTATTTTCATGCATTCATCTGGACCTATAAATTTACCATCAATTTGACATTCACTTGGCATAGAACCAAAACTGCCATGTTTTTCCATCATAATTTTTTCACATTGTTGTCTTGTTGTAGCTCCCGCTTCTTTACATTCTTGAGGCATATATTTATTCATCATAATTTTCATGCATTCATCTTTAGTTCTTGCTCCTGCTTGTACACATTCTTTAGGAGCATGTTTCTCAAAAGCTTCTTTTTCTTTTACCACAAAAAAATCTTCTAATTCGCCTCTTACGTCGTCAGGTAATCCTTCAAACATTTCATCTTTGTTTCTACCAATTTCTTCTGCTCTTTGACAAGCTTCTTCATCTTGTTCATATTCACATTTTATTACATTAGGGATTATTTTAAAGCACGTATTACTAAAACTTTTTATAGGGATTTCTTCACATCTACATTGTCTAGGATCATTAAAACAATTTTCCATTTCAGTAAAGAATTTTTGTTTAGCTCTTTGATCGAAGTCTTTATACTCATTTTCTACTTTTCTTCTTAACCATTTAGGACTATTTTTATAATCAGGATCACATCTTGGTTCTTGGGCTATAGCTTCTTCTAGACCAACTAATTCAACTAATTTATTACAAAGTTGGTCTATTTTAGTTGTAATTTCTGCTACAATTTCTGCTTTTTTTGTTTCTACTATTTGTTGGTCTATTGCATTTTCTATATTAGACTCATCTGGTAATCTTTCTTTTAAATCTGTTAATACTTCTAAACTTTTTTTACTTGAATCTGCTATTTCTTCGCTTGCTTCAGGTGTAATCTCTCGTTGAGCAAATTTTATTTTATCATGTGCTTCTTGAATAGTTTTTACAAATCTAGGATCATCTCCTTTATCAGCTAGATATTTAGCTTCTGCTATTCTTTCATTATGTACCCCTATTGCAACAGAAGCTTTATTTTCTTCATTCGCCAAACTTATTCTTAAATCATCTAAAGTTTTATCAACTGTGTATAAAGGACTATCTGGTAATATTCCTGGATCATCTAATTCTTGAGCAGCTACAGAAATAGTAATTAATATCATAATTACTAGTAATGCCTCTTTTTTCATAAAGATATAATTTTTAAGGTAATATATAAATTTAACTATGAAAGTTGTATAGCTGTGGTTTTAAGAATTTTTTCTATTATTTTTGCGTATTTAATGTAATTTACAACATTTACTATAGCAAAATATAAATACTAGTTAACCATTTTTTAGAGTGATTACGATGATAAAAAAGGTGTTATTGGTAGTTAGTATAATTTTGTTGTTTATACCATTTGTTAAAGCAGAAATAGTCCTAGATCCTTTAATAGATAAAGAGTATAATTTAGGGGATCAAATTCAGGTTTCTGGTTATATTTTAATAAATACAAACCAATTAAGTGATTTAAAGATTAGTTTAGGGTGTGATGCTAATAAAATTCAATTATTTAGCAGATTTATAGATGTAAAAGCAAACAAGAAATTTCCTTTTTCTGAGTTTTTAACCATACCTCAATCAGCAAATGGAAAGTGTAATGTCATAGCAGAATTTTTATCAGATTTTTCAGGAACAGATTTTTTTGATATAACTAAAAGATTAAATGGTAAATTTAGTATTGATCCAGGAGATGTTCAATTAGGAGATTCTATAAAATTAATAGGTACAGTAACAAAATTAAACAATGAGAAAATAAGTGGTTTTGTTACGGTTTATGTAAAACAAGAGAATAATACATTTTTTTCGGATCAAGCTAAAATTGAAGAAGGTGAATTAAACTTCTTATATACTCCAAGCTCAATATTAGGGGGGGTCTATAATATAGAAATTTTAGCTAGTGATGTTTATGGAAATCAATTTTTATTTGAAAATGCAGCAACATTAAGAATTTATGATAAATTAGTTGTAAGTGCTTCTTTAGATAAATTACAATTATTACCTGAAGATTCAATTACAGTAAGTGGGGTAGTAAAGAAACAAAATGCTGAACTTGCAGATGCTATAATTAAAATTAAATTTGATAATTCTGAATTTGAGACGACTGCTGTAAAAGGTGAGTTTTCAAAACAATTTAGAATTAATAAAGATGTAAAATCAAAGTACCATGATGTTACAGTTATAGCTACAGATGTTAATGGTAACTCAGGAGAGAAAAAATTACAGTTTTATGTTAATCCTATTCCTACTTCAATAAAAAATGAATTGGATAAAAATACTTATATGCCTGGAGAAGATATTAAAATTAAAGTATTATTATATGATCAGGGTAATGAATTAGTTGAAGATAATGTATTAATACAAGTTTATAACCCAAGTAATAATAAAATTTATGAGACAACTGCAGCAGTAAATTCTGAAATTACTTATAAAATATCTGAATTTTCTGATCCTGGAAAATATAGTATAAGAAGTAGTTCTAGTAATTTAGAAGCAGAAAATGAATTTAATTTAGGAAGTGTTAAAGATTTAAGTATAACTCTAAATGGTCAGGAATTACTATTAAAAAATATAGGTAATGTTAAATTCGATGATGTTCTAGAAATAAGTGCATATAAAGATGGTAAAACTTATATTGTAAGGAAAAACACTAATTTAAATCCAAGTGAAGAATTGATTTTATATTTATATAAAGATTTAAATTCTGGAACTTATACTTTAGAAATTCCTTATAAAAGTTTAAAGTTTGAAAATGTTAATATTATAGATGAGAGAAGTTTCTTTGAGAAAATTGGAGATGGTTTAAAACAAATGACTGGAGGAGTAGTTGGAGTAAAAGGAACTACACCAAGTAAAACTCCATTGTATGTTCTATTAATTATTGTATTAGCCATGGGAATATTAATAACAATAGTAAGAGTAAAAAATAAAAGATTTCAGGACATTAAGGATGCTCGTGATTACAAGGAAGCTAAGGTATTAAGAAAAGATATTGAGGAAAAAGCACATGAAAAAAAATCTACTTTTGGAAAAGCTACTGAAGATGATATTAAAGATTTTAAACAACAAATATTAAAACAAGTTAAACCTTATACTACTCCTAAAATTACAAATACTCCTAAAAAAGTTATTGTTCCTCCTGAAAGACAGTATACTTTTGAAAGGCCTGCTGAAAAATCTGAGGAAAAAGCAGAAGAGAAAAAAGAACCTAGTGAAGTAGAAAAAGAAAGAGAAGAGAAAAATAAATTATTTGGTATTTTTGATTGATCCTATAAAAATTAAGTCTTTTTCTGAATCAAATTCTTTAACTTCAAAATTATTCCTTATCAAGTTTTTTAGTTTTGTAAAATTATTTGATTTCTTAAGTAAGGTAATTGCTACTTTGTTTTTTCCTACTCTCTTAATCTCGTTTATTGCTTTTACTGAATTTTTAAAATTATGAATAGCTGTTACTGAAATTACTACATCAAATGATTTATCTTTAAAAGGTAATTTTTCTGCCTTTCCATAGATCACATTTGCGTTGCTCTGAGATAACATTTTTTTACTGCTATCAATTCCAATATAATTTTTAAATAAATTTGAATAAATAGCTGTTCCGCATCCTATGTCAAGAATTTTTTCTTGATTTTTAATATGCCAATTTTTAAGAATTATATGAATTTTTTTAAGTTGCTCTTCTTTATGTAGTTCATTAT
>CAYHUM010000037.1:0-7036 GCA_964359945.1 Candidatus Woesearchaeota archaeon
ATTCTATACCTAATCCAATTAATTCTTTTCTTTTTCCCTTTAATGCACTTGGAGATTCTCCACCGTGCCAACTTATTCTTGGTCTTACTCTTATTGGATATAATCTCTCAGAATTATCATCTAAAACAATAGCACTTCCTTTTAATTTGGGTAATTGATTTAAATATTTTAATATATCTTCAAATAAATAAGATTGCATCATATTATTTAGAGCATTAATGTCACGTTTAGCAGTAACTCTATGACTAATAACAATATCACTTTGAGTAATTACATCTTTATGAATTTCTCCTGGTTGTTGTGTGGCTAATACTAAACTTATTCCAGGTTGCCTTCCCTCTCTCAATAATTGACTTAAAGCATCAGAAGCAGCTGTTTTTCCTTCTCTTGGTATAAATTCTTGTGCTTCATCTATCATAATCCAAATTAATGGCTTTTCTTCTTTACTTTCAAATTCAGAGAAATAACTTTCACCAGTCTTTATAGATTCTATTTCTTCTAATTTTCTTGATAAGACTCTTTCATTTAATAATTTTTTAGCTATTATTCCTATAACTAAATTTTTTATACCCCAATTACCAGAAACATTTGTGTAGCAACTTACATCAATAATGCTTACTTTACTTGGTTTAACTAGGTCTATTATTTCTGTACCTTGTTCTGTAAATAAACCCCATGATTTAGCTACTTGAAATCTATTTTCAGCTTGATCCCTAGTTAATTTATCTACTTTATTATCTTTTTTTATTTTATTTAGAATATGATCCATACTATAATCTTTTCCACTATCTTTTAAATCTTCTATAATTCTATCTATGAAAACTCCTAATTCAGAATTAATACTTATATCAAAAACATTGCCCCAATCTGCTGAATCAAGTTCAGAAACTTTTATTGAAAATGGATAATCTACTGGAATTTCAACTGATTTATATTTTTTAAAAAATCCTGTTGGAGTATAAATGTCAACATCAAAATTACTAGGTTTTAAATTCCATTTTTCAAGTAAATCTTCTTCTTTAGTATTAGGAAATTTCATGGTCCAAAATATACCCATAGTATCAATCATTAATACACTTAATTTCTTAGAAATTTCTTTATCTAGTTTAGTCATTTCTTCAGCCATTACAGCTAAACTATAACTTTTTCCTTGTCCGCGTTTACCTGTAACTAAAATAACATGTGGTCTTATCACATCAAGATAAACTTCATTACTTAAAGAAGTAGTTTGGCCCATTCTTACATAGTGTTTACCTAAAAGAATAATTCCATCTTCACCAAATTTTACTCTATCAGAATCATCTCTACCAATAATTATTTTATAAGGCATATTGAACAGGAATATTTTTAAAGATATAAGCTTTTCTATCTCGATGGAAAAACATAAGAAAAAAACAAGACTTAGATGGGATCGTATTATAATAGCTATTGTAGTTCTTCTAATCATTGTTGCAGGAGTATTTTATTTAGTAAAGAAACCATTTAAGAGTTCTAATGTAGCTAAAAATGGGGATATAGTTTATGTAGATTATATAGGAACTTTAGAAAATGGAACTATATTTGATACTTCCATACAAGAAGAAGCAGTAAAAGCAAATCTTTTCTCAGAACAAAAACAATATCAGCCATTACAATTTAATATTGGTCAAAATCAATTAATACCTGGATTTGAAAATGCTGTAATTGGAATGAAAGTAAATGAAGAAAAAACAATTAAACTTAACCCAAAAGATGCTTATGGAGAATATGATGAAACAAGAATTTTAACATTGCCAAGAACACAAGAACTTAATAGAACTATAATTATAAATAAAACATTTGAATTAAGCACAGAGCAATTTATACAATTTTTCCAGAAAGAACCTACTCAAGATGAAATTTTTACTGTACAACAATTTCCATGGCAATTGAAAATTATCTCTACTTCAAATAACATAATAAAAATAGAGCATCAAATTAGTAAAGGTGAAACTGTAATAATACCAGGAACAGCGTGGAATTCAACTATAGATGACATAAAAAATAATGAAGTTCAAATAAAACAAAATCCAGTTGATGGTCAAGAAATAGAAACTCCTATTGGCGTAGATAAAGTAAAAGTTGAAAGTAAAGTAATAAAAATTATTTCCACTCCAAGAATAGGAGAAACAATACAAACCGTTTTTGGTAATGCTAAAGTATTATCTATGAACGAAACTACATTTATACTTGATTTAAATAGTCCATTAGCAGGAAAAACTTTAATATTCAAAATTATTTTAAGAGATATTCAAAAAGCTTAAATATAAGTTTTTAATTATCATATTTCTTAGGGGTTAAAATGGGTTTTGAAAATCAACTTAAAACAGTATTATTACTAGGATTATTAACAGGAATTTTACTAGCTATAGGAGCATTAATTGGAGGAAGATCAGGATTAACTATAGCCTTAATAATAGCTTTGGTAATGAATTTTCTAACTTATTGGTTTTCTGATAAAATTGTATTATTTATGTATGGAGCAAAAGAAGCATCTAAAACAAAATATCATAAATTATATGAATTAGTTAAAGAAGTTTCTAGGAAAGCAAGTTTACCTATGCCTAAAGTCTATATAATAAATGATAAATCTCCAAATGCATTTGCTACTGGTCGTAATCCTAGTCATTCTGTAGTTGCATTTACTCAAGGAATATTAGAATTATTAGATGAGCATGAACTTAAGGGAGTAATTGCTCATGAAATGGCCCACATAAAAAATAGAGATATGTTAATTTCAACTATGGCCGCAGTTATAGCAGGTGCAATCTCATATATAGCATTTATGGCAAGATTTGCAGCTATTTTTGGAGGATCAAGAGACAATGGTAGAGGAATGAATATTATAGAATTATTAGTCTTAGTAATATTAGCGCCCTTAATAGCATTAATAATAAGATTAGCTATTTCAAGATCTCGCGAATTTCTCGCAGATGAAACAGGAGCTAAAACCATTAAAGATCCTATATCATTAGCAAATGCCTTGACTAAATTAAATTCAGGAGCAAAAGCAATCCCAATGAGACATGGTAATGAAGCAACATCGCATTTATTTATAGTATATCCATTTTCAGGTCATGGTTTATTTAAATTATTTAGTACTCATCCTTCACTTCAAGAGCGTGTAGGAAAATTAAGGTCTATGGCAGCGAGAATGTAAAGTAGTATAATTAAATAAAAATAATATAGTTAAATTTTTCTTTAATCTACATAAAAAGTAAGTAAATTCCAACTAGAATAGAGATAATTCCTAATATTATAGAAAAGATTCCCCAGTTTCTTGCTTCCTTATCAGAAAAAGTTTTCATAACTTTAAGAAGTTTAAATGATTTATATTTCATAATTAGATATGCATAGATAAAAGAGAAGATACCAAATAATATAAGAGTTATATAAAGCCCTGGTAAATTACAAGTTATTTTTTCAGTAATTGGTTTAGATTCACACGTAAATTTTATAATACGATTAATAATAAAATCTATAATAATGAATCCAATAAAATACCAAATCCATTTTTCTGCATTTTTCTGGGTTTTATCATCAAAAATTTGTGCTTGTGATTTAGTTGCCCCTTGTTTTAATTCTGCAGTGTCAGTGTAAGAATGATATTTTGGCCATAATTTCCCCTTTGCTGTTAATATTAAAAGGATACCTCCTATTATGGGAAGTATACTAATGATAAAGAAAACAACTAACCCCCAAATACTTAAATTAGGATCCTTTGAATAGATTATAACTGCGACAACAAATAATAAAAATGCAAGAGAACCTAATAATAGAAAAAATATTCCTATAATCCAACTAAGGATCTTAGCAGGTTTTCCAATATCTTTTTTAGAAAAAGCTCTATATAGTAAATAAAGCATAAGAGCAATTATAATTGGACTTAAAATTCGCGCTATTATATCTGCGATTCTTTTTCCTGTTTCTGCCGGATCTGTAACCATAAAAATAGTCTTACTTAACCATTTATAAAATTTATTGTTTTTTTATATATTCTATTTCTTCTTTTTCAAGTTTAAATTCTTCAGCTATATCCTTATGTTTATTTTGCTTGAATATAAATTTTAAATAAGGCAAAGTATTTTTTATAAAGTCTTTTTTAGATGTATGTAAATTCTTACTGAATTTTTCTGCTATGGTGGTTTTTCTTCTACTTACTAAAGACCAAAGTAAAAAATTTTGTTTAGGACTTCTTCTAGTTTTTTTATGTTCAAAATCAATATTTTTATTTTTAATCGTACTTATACCACCAATTAACAATTTTTGATAAACTAAAAATCTCCAATATTGTTGTCTAATGATACGTCCTCTAAAAACATCTGATTTACTTAAATAATTGTAAGCTTTAGCTAAATCTTTATTATCAACCCCCCTAGGTAAATTTTCTTCAATCCAATATAAAATAGAATCCTCATCACTAAAAATTACAGGACCAGGACCATTATATATATTAATATTTGCATTGTCTAAAACTCTAAAACTATTTACTAAATCATTTTCCTTAAATAACTGAGCCACAATATCCCTAGAATCAATATCTTGTAATCTTTTTTCTATGAAATCAGTATCCACTAGTTCTTTTTTATTATTAATTAGCAATTGTAAATCTATTAAGGATGCTCTTAGATCTCCATTACAATTTTCTGCTATTTTTTCTAATACATTTTTTTTATAACTTATTTTTTCTTTTTTACAAATATTTTCTAAATGTCTAACAAGTATATCTTTATCTAAATTTTTAAACTCAAGTAATTCGCATTTCTTCTTTATACTTTCAAATTTTTCATTTCCTATATCATTTGTAGCTAAGATTATTGGTATTATACTTATTTCAATTAGTTCTTGTAATGCTTGTATCCCCCCATAATCCTGATAACCAGAAATACCTTCTAACTCATCAATAAAAATTAATTTTTCTTTCCCAAACAAACTAAATTGTTTCATAAAATTCCCAACAACGTAATTTATTATTTCTTTATTTCTAATTTCAGACGCATTTAAATCTAGTATTTCAAAATTCAATTCATTAACTAGAGCATAAGCACTGCAAGTTTTACCAATTCCACTTCTACCATGAATTAAGATAGCTTTTTTCTTTTGTTTTTTATAATTTAATACAAAATTAGCTAGTTTTTCTAGTTCTAAATCATGACCTATTACTTCATTTACCTTTTTAGGATTATATTTGTTTATGAATAAACTCATCTTAAACCAACAAAATTAGCTAATAATGCTTCCAATTGAATAAATTCATCACTACCTTCAACTAATCTAAATTCTATCTCACCACATTTATCAATTAATTTAATTTTATTTTCATCACTAATCTTCAAATTCCAAACTTCTTTTTGTATTTGTTTTATTATATCTAAGCCACTTAATCCATGTTTCAACATTGTTTCTAATAATCTTTCTCTAGCTTTAATAAATTCTCCTTTCAATGAAGTATCTAATATTTCTTTTATTTCCTTAGGTTGAGCACTTGAAACAAGCTCATAAATTAATTTTTCAGTTATTGCTTTACTCACACTAGAACAACTTTGAATAATATTAATCATCTTCCTAACATCGCCTTCACTTACATCAAATAAAGCATTAATTGCATCATTCTCAACCTTTATTTTTTCTTTTTTAGCAATATTGTCTATAATTTCTTCTAATTCTTTTTTATTTAATAGTTTAAATCTAAAAACAGCACATCTTGATTGAATTGGTTCTATGATTTTACTTGAATAATTACACGAAAGAATAAACCTAGAAGTATTGCTAAAATCTTCCATTGTTCTTCTTAATGCATGCTGTGCCTCACTTGTAAGAGCATCACATTCATCAAGAAGTATTATTTTTGGTAAATCTGTGCCTATTGCTTTAGTTCTAGCAAAATCTTTTATTATTGTTCGTACCACATCTATACCTCTATTATCACTTGCATTTAATTCAAGCATATTTTGACGCCATGAATCCCCATATAATTTGTAAGCAATGATTAAAGCTAAAGTAGTTTTTCCAACTCCCGGAGGCCCGCTAAATAGCATATTTTGAATATTTCTATTTTTAACCATAGAGGATACTCTTTCTATGATTTTTTCTTGACCTTTAAATTCTTCAAAACCTTTTGGTCTAAATTTCTCTGTCCATATACTAGAATCTTGCATGAACTACCTTAAATTAGAACTATTTATAAAATTAACTTAAAAATAAAAAAGAATAAGAATTAATATTCTTCTTCTTCACTACCAAAGCTTTCTGAATCTTCCTCAGTATCGGAACTTTCAGTTTCTTCCGTAGCTTCACTTGATTCGGATTCATCCTTGCTTTCTTCCGTAGCTTCATCACTACTTTCACTTGATTTAGAACCACCTGAACCTACAATTTCACCAAAACCTACTTTTCTTAATACCTTGGTTATTCTAACCTTTACTGTTTCTCCTTCTTTGGCATTAGGTACGAAGATAACAAAACCTTTTATTTTTGCTATTCCATCTCCTTTTTCACCAACGGCCTCTATTTTTACTTCTACCTCTTCTCCTACTTTTACAGGTGCGAAAAAGCTTCTATCTCCACCAGAAAACTTTCTTCCACCACCAAATCTATCTCCTCTATCTGATCTACCTTTATACATCTTATTTACACTCCTATCTAATTTAATTTAATCTGGTATAAAAACTATTTTAGAAATAGCCTTTATACCTTAAAATTGCTATAAAAGAGGTATTTATAAATGTTTGTTTTTTATATAAATATAGCACTTTAAATCAGATTCACAACTATCAAATAAAGACGATTCCACCAGAATACCTTTATAAACTTTTCTAGCTTAAATATGTTTTGATATTAAAATCTAAAAAATTAAAGGGGGCTTTAATCATGGTTAAAAAATCTAGTAAATCTAATATTAAGAAGGAAATTAAAATACAAAACATCGTTGCTTCTGCTTCTCTAGAACACGATATACCTTTAATTAAGCTAGCTGAGGCTTTACCAAATACAGAATATAATCCAGAACAATTCCCAG
>CAYHUM010000038.1:0-6835 GCA_964359945.1 Candidatus Woesearchaeota archaeon
AAAGATCTAAAGAAGAATTAAAAAATCAAGCTATAAAATATATAGAAGATCTTGAAACTAATCTTAATAACTCTTTTTATCGCTCTTTTTACTATCCACTAAAAATTTTATTTAGAAAGATAAACAGAATTGTCTATAATAACAAAAACCTCGAAGAAGTTCTTACTATTAATAATAATATTGTTTATGCTTCAAATCATAAAAGTTGGCTTGATGTTTTACTATTACCATTTGTTTTGCTTACAGAACAAAGAAAAATTTTTAGAAATTATGACAAGATTAAAAATCCAAGATCAATAGCTGGTACAAATATAACTAATAGTATTGTTGGTTCTATTCTTAAAAATGGCTTGGGTTCTATATCTATAGACAGACAAAATAAAGATATTCTTTACTTACTAATACAAAAAAATTATCTAAGTTATTTACTAGAGAATGACCAAGACATTATTGTTTATCCTGAAGGTGGAAGAAGTTATTCAGGAGAAATTAAAGAACCAAAATTAATGTGGCTAAAATCTGTTCTACAATCCAAAAATAAAGATAAAATAGTAATATTGCCAATATCTATAAATTATGATTTAGTTCTAGAGGACAAGATTTTAACCAAAATAGGTAAAAAAGTTAAGCAAAAAAACTTTAATAGAGAATTCCCTGGGTTATTTATTGAAGGGATAAATTATAAGAGTGAGTTCTATGTAAATTTTACAAAACCAATTTATTTAAGAGATTATAAAGAAAAAGACTCTATGATCATAAATAATCTAATTCATAATCAAATAGTCCAAAATAGAATAATTACTCCTACAAACATAACAGCAAAAGCTTTAACTGATTTAGCTGATGTTGAAGATAAAAAAATAAGTTTTGAGAAATTAGAAGAAAAAATATTATACTATTATAAATTACTGAAAGAAAAAGGTCATAATATAAAAGATAAAGATTACAAACAAATGTTATTTACTGGCCTTAAAAGACTAAAAGGAAGAGCTATTAATATTAAAAAAAGATTTGTTAGTGTTAAAAATCCAGATTTAGTTAAGTATTATTCTAATTTTATATAGAACTGGCTAAGACTTTAATTGTAATAATTTTAGAATTCATTTATTAAAACCCCGAAGAAAATCTCGCGAGAGACTTTCTCCTGGGGAAAAAAGAGGTGATACTATACACAGTATGTAAAGATTTATAAAGCTTTCGGTTTTTTCTCTACTCTTAAATGGTTACAATCTAAGAGCTTTTATTGCCTTTCTTAAGATGTATCTCGCGATAAGCTACCTTTGAAACATTTTTATTACCATCACTAACTGCAACTATCAAGTTATAGGGACCTGACTTAATCCCGTAAGGAATCTTTAAAGCATTAGTAAGGTAGTCATATGAGTTATTAGCTATTTTATTTTCCACATAAAATGGAACTGTGTTAAGTATCTTGTTATCAATGCTGCCTCCTTCTTGAACCCTTTTTTCTATTTTATGTATAGTAGTATCTTCTTGTCCAGAACGAACTTCCGCCTTTAATGTATCTTCTTCTGGTAACCTAACAGGACCAATGACCTCTAGAGGAGACAGAGTAATTTCTCCTTTCTTTTTTTTGTCTTTTGGCAAAGGAACTAAATAATAGCTAATTTCATACGGATATTTCTTTGATGAATCAGGAACAATGTCGCTAACTTCTAAATATGTATAAATAGTATCTTCTAGAGGAAAGGTAGATGAAGGATTTTCTTTTATTAAATAACCGTTTCTTTTAATTCCATTCTTTTCTGTTATTTGACTACCTTGTTCAATTTTATAATTTGATAAAGCTATATCACTTAATGACCCTGATGGTAGTTGATAATTCATTACTAAGATATCAGCTTTTCTTTTTCCATTATTTTCTTCTTTACTTACAGATACAGAAATTGTACTTTTTTTAGAAAGATTACTAACAGGCAAATAAAAAGGAATCCAAGATTCTTTATCTAAATATTTACTTAATATTTTTAAATTATTGTTATTTTGAACTATAAAATCGCCTTTTTCATCATAAACTAATATTTCTAAATTAAATTTAGTTGTATCGTTATTATCCCTAATCTTCTCTCCACTTATACCAGAGTTTATATAGGTTGTATAATTTTTATTTAATGGATTATAAAAGGATAAGACACTTAATGCACTAACCTTCATTGCTTTTATTGAATCACCAAAAACATCAACTTCAGGTTTTTTAACAGCATTTACATACTTATTTACTATATCACTAGATTTGGCTGTTGCAAATTCAAATCCATCTTTCTGAAGATCTTTATGGGGAATGTTTCTTTCTCCAGGAAATCCATAACCAGACCTACCTTCAAAACCTAACTTTATGCCTTTTCCAACCCATTCCATATAATATTGATCACAAGTTCCTTTTCCAACCCAACAAGGTACTTCTTCTTCTAATCCTTCTATATCAGGTATTCCATGTTTAATAACAGGTTCTGCTCTATTATCCCATACCATACCAAATACTTGAGTGGAATAACGTTTATCACAATGAGTAACCCTATCCATTATACTTTGTTTGTACTCATTCTTATTAGGAGTATCAGGTCTTGTTTCTAAATCCTTTCTTTTCCAAAATTCATCTATGATGCTTTTTATTTTTAAACTATCCTTAACTGGATCTAGTTCTTTGATTTTCTTAAAAGCTCCATCTTTATCAAGAATTTCAAATAACCTATATGTTTCATAAGCTTCATTTCTTTTTTCTATATGTGTAATATTTCTTGCTTGTTGTATATAATGACTATCAGAAGCATATGAATTGGAATATAACAAAGGTAAAATTAAAAGTCCAGCATATCTCTTAAATGTATTTTTCATTCTACTAGAAAATTAAAAAAATAAAATTCTAAAAAGTTTGTTTTAAAATTTACAGTTTTGAATCACACATCCTCAACACAATAAAATTTCCATGATGTACACCCATTTATAGTACCACCCCAACAAACTTTTTCCATCGTGGCACAATTACCTAAAGATGCACTTACTTTTTCTGATTCTGTTATTACTGTTACTGCTACGGCACCTACTAAAAGCAATGCAACCAAAGCAATAACCAACACTATTTTTTTCATTTCTAACCCCCCTATAAGTTTAAAATTTATTACTTTTATATAAGAATGAAATATTTATAAACCTTTCGGGAAAACCTTTAGAAACCTTTATAACCAACTTTATTCTTTTAATTATATGCAAGATAAGCTATTTGAGTTATTAATGCAAAAAGATGATATTACCTGGCAATCTTTACTTTATGAGCTAGTAAGAACAGAACAAATGGATCCATGGGATATAGACCTTAGCTTATTATCCCAAAGATACTTAGAAACAATAAAAAAACTAAAAGAATTCAATTTCTTTTTATCAGGTAAAGTAATCCTCGCAAGTGCTATTTTATTAAAAATAAAATCAGATAAATTGCTCACAGAAAACATAGCACAGTTTGATAATTACTTGTTTAATAGAGAAGAAGAATTATTATTACATGAAGAAGCTATGGATTTTGAAGATAAAAATGAAAGAATTAAATTAATAGAAAATCCTACTTTAACCATAAAAACACCTTTAGCAAGAAAGAAAAAAGTAACATTACAAGACTTATTTCATGCATTACAAAAAGCTCTAGAAGTTAATGAAAGACGCATTTTTAGAAGATTACAAGAAAAATCTATTCCAGAAAATTTAAAAATTCCTGAGAAATTTGATATTACAGCTAAAATTAAAGAAATTTATAGTAAAATATTAAATTTCTTAAACATAAAAAAACAAGAAAAAATTACATTTACTGAGCTAGTTAGTAGTAATAGAAAAGAAGACAAAATATTAACATTTATTCCTTTACTTCATTTAGATAATCAAGAAAAAATAATTCTTAACCAAGAAATTCCTTTTGGAGAAATAGAAATTACTATAAAACAATAAATTTATAAATAACCTGATTATACATTTTGATTAATGAGAGAAATTAAAAAAATAGATGTAATGAGTTTAGCTAAAGTTCAAGCTATTATTGGGGGTATTTTAGGATTAATATTAGGAATTTTTACTTTAATTGCCCCAACAATACAAGGACAAGAACAATTAAAAGAACTAGGTCCATCAGTAATAATAATTGCTCCTATTTTATATGCAATTGTGGGTTTTGTTTCTGGACTAGTAATTGCTTTTCTATATAATCTTGTTAGAAAATGGGTTGGTGGAATAAAAATAGATATAGAAGATCATAAAAGATAATGATATTACCTCAAACAGCAACAGCAGGAGTAATTTCTCTTACGATTTTTTTAATTTTACTATTAATAGCTTTAGTAGTATTCTTATTTGTATTTTGGATTTTAATGATTGTAGATTGTGCTAAACGTAAATTCAAAAATGATAATGATAGAGTAATTTGGATTTTAGTTATAGTTTTATTACAAATTTTAGGTGCAATAATATATTACTTCGCTGTAAAGATTAAAGATAAAAAGAAATGAAATGGCAGATAGGAAAACAGCATCTATTCTTGGATTAATAGGAGCTATATTAGCAATTTTATCAAGTATATTTTTTATATTGATTAGCTCTTTTATCGGAAATTTTCTTAATAGAGTTTACAATACAAATGTTGCGATATTCTCACAATTTTATATTTTAATAGGAGGGATATTAACTTTTATTTTTGCTATTATAATGTTTATTACTTCTATAAAAATAAAAAATCAAATTAAAAAAACACCTTCAATATTACTATTAATATTTAGTGGAATAACCATTCTTACAGGAGGAGGAGCAGGCTCTATTCTAGGAATTATAGGGGCAATTACAGGATTAACAGCTAAAGATTAGATTATAGTAACTAGTTAGGAATATCACAAAAATTAAATATTAAAACATCTTTGATTACATTTAATAAATTGGGGTTAGAGGCAAAATTGAGCAATCAAAAAAGACTTTTGATATTAAGTATATTATTTCTACCATTTATATTTATAGTAAATGCAGCAAGTAATAACATAAATGAACGAAGTAATTTAGAAAAATCTTTGATTACAAATCCAAAATTAGCAGAAAGCTTATTAGTTTATTGTAATTTTGAAGAACTAGATTGTTATCAACTTAATAATTGTTATTGTAATTTAACAGAGACTGAATTTCTACAATTTACAATTACTTACAGATGGGAACCACCACGCCCAGAAAACCCAATATGTACATGGGCTACTGATTTACCTTTAGGAGCAACTTACCCAGAAACAGCAGGCATTGGACAAGTAGAATCTAATTTTACATGGACTCCTAATTATTGTCAATCAGGAATGTACCATCCTAGTTTTTGGGGTGGTTGGCCATGCCAAAATCCAGGAGGGAATTTAACTATACATCTTGATACAAGTAATAGGAACAGAAATCCAACTTGGGATGCTCATAAGAAAAAATATGTTTATATCTTTGGAGAGAAAATATTATTGAATATTAGTCGTGCCACTGATTTAGATCAAATAGAATGCTTTGATGATTCTATCATTCTACTAAATCATTCGACGCTACTTCCTGGATGTTTATTCTATGATAATCTTAATGGCACAGGATTTGTTGATTGTGGTAATTATTCCATACTTCCAGGCTATTATAATTTTACATTTAGGGCTATTGATAATTATAGTGGCTATGATGACCAATTAATAGAATTAGAAGTTAAATCTCAACTAGTTTTAAGTGGGAAGTGTGGTGATGCAAATAATGATAATAAAATAAATTTACAGGATATTATCTATCTAATAAATTATATATTTAAGGGGGGCCCACTACCTTTTAATTTAGATCCAAACAATGATGGTAAATTTAATTTAGCTGATGTTATTTATTTGGTTAATCATATATTTAAAGGAGGACCTGAACCATGTGAAATCTTTGTAAATCAATTACCTCAAGGAGAAATTAGAGGATGCTCTACAACATCGCTCTTTGATCTATTCCAAGATCAACCACCAGCAGGTCATGCAGAAATCTCAAGAAATTTAACTGGAGTAAATCAATTAGCTAATGCAAGTTGGGGTAATGCTTCTTGTGGTCCTTCAAGTGTAACAGCAATACTTGAATATCTAAATAGAACTAGATTAAGAGGAATAATGAATCAATCTATAAACGATACAGTAAGTAGATTAAGAGAATTAATTGGTACTACTAATAATGGAACTTCTACTACAAATATAATAAATGGTTTACTAAATTACACCAATGCAACGGGTTTTATTAGGAATATAAGTATAAGTTGGTATGATAATATAACAAGATATTACAGATATCCAAATGGTACATCCAATGGAACACTTATACCAAACTTTAATGTAACATATCTTCCATGGAACTTTAGAGTACTTTATCATACAGCAAAACCTAACTTTAGCTATATAGCTCAAGAATTCGTTACTAATAATGAAGATTTAGTTACGGGATTTAAACACACTACTTTAAACTACAGTCACTTTATGGCACTTGATGATATAAATAGAAGAGCAAATCAAGATGGATGGTATAATGTTTCATTTATGGATCCTTGGGTAGGAACGACAATTTACACAACAATGCATAAAGATGGTACTATAAGGGGTGATGATGAAGATGGAAATGGAACAGAAGACTTTTTAGTACTTACTGATATAATAACAATTTCAGTTAGATAATTTTTTTATTAATTCATCTATACTTAAGTATTCTTCATTTCCTGTCTTCATATTTCTTAATTTTAATTTATCTATAGCTAATTCTTTTTTGCCTATGAAAATTACATAAGGAATTTCTAAATTATTACAATATT
>CAYHUM010000039.1:0-6330 GCA_964359945.1 Candidatus Woesearchaeota archaeon
AGATGAGAAAGTAAGTTCATTTATTTCTATAAAAGAATTTACAGAACATGAATTTTTAGTGATGGCAACTAGAAAAGGTTTAGTTAAAAAAACTCCTTTAAGTGCTTATTCTCATCCAAGAAAAGAAGGTATAATAGCAGTTAGTTTACAACCAAAAGATGAATTAGTTTCTGTAAAACTAACTGATGGGAAACAACAATTAATTATAGCTACTAAAGATGGATCTGCTACAAAGTTTCCTGAAAAAGTTGTTAGACCATCAGGAAGAAAAGCTTTTGGTGTTAGAGGTATGAGACTTGAGAAAGGAGATGAAGTTGTAGGTATGGAAATTGGAAGAGATGATGCTTCTTTACTTACAGTAACTGAAAATGGTTATGGTAAAAGAAGTGAAATTTCGGAGTATAGATTAACAAATAGAGGTGGAAAAGGAGTAATTAATATTAAAGATGTAAATAGAAATGGTAAAGTTATAGCAATAAGAACTGTAGCAGATGATCATGAATTAATGTTTATAACTAAAAAAGGATTAGCTATAAGAGTAAATGTTAAGGATATTAATGTTATAGGTAGAAATACTCAAGGTGTAAGATTAATGAAATTAGATAGTAATGATAAATTAGTTAGTGTAGCTAGAATTATAAGTGAAAATAATAATGTAAAATAACTAACGTAAAGTATATAAATCTAAAAGTTTAAGTTATTCTATGTGAGTAAGATGAAATATAGAATTATTATTGAACAAGATGAAGATGGAGTTTTTGTAGCTGAATGTCCTTCTCTTCCTGGTTGTATATCTCAAGGTAAAACTAGAAAAGAATCTTTAGAAAATATAAAAGATGCTATTAATGGTTATATTAAAAGTTTAAAAAAACATGGTGAACCTATACCTCCTTCTATACAAGAGGAAACTATAGAAATACATGCCTAAATTACCTATAATTTCTGGACAAAAAGCAAAAAGCATTAAGGAAAATAGGTTATGAGGTTGATCATCAAACTGGAAGTCATATAATTTTAAGACAGCAAAAAGAACTTTATAGAAGACAATTAGAAAGAATCCTACTATCTTACTTACATAATCATAATTGTAGTGGTGATAGTGGTAAACATTTCACTATTAATGATTACGAAACCATAATTTTGTTTTATACAGAATCTAAAGATAATAATAAATTTATCCTTCAACCTCCAAAAGAACAAGAAAGAGTTACAAAACCACAGTTAGAAGAAGTCATAAAGAATATTATAGGTTATTTAAAGAAACAAGATTGTCTAAATTGTTTAGATGTTGCTAAAGAAAGTGCAGTAAAATATTTAAAAGAAAAATAAACTAACTCTTCCTTATCAACAACTTCGGATTAATGAAATTATTGCCTAATGTTGCTTGAACTCTTCCAAATTCTGATATTACATCTAAAACAGGTTCGGAATCATCAACCTTAACATTATTTCTAGAACCAATTTTCTTTATAAGTTCATTTATTTCTTCATTATCATTAAATATTATATTTGTATACATTTCTTTGTTATTATAAAGAACTTTAGCTTGTCTTACGTCTATAGTTACTACTTTAATATTCTCATCATTAAGCAAAGGATCAATTTTTCCATATCCTATTAAATTCCTAATTAAATAATATCTAATTTTTTCAAATAATAATTCATTAAAATCTATATTAATTTTTAGAGCTTCTTGTTTTATTAGATACATTAATTGCTCCCTTGTGGTTTCTCTTAAATCTGTATCACTTAAATTATCTAGAATTATTTTTTCTTCTTCATTTAACCTAGGCTCTATTACATTATAAATATCAATATTGTTTTTATTTGTGATGAATTTTTTAACTAGTACTTTTTCTGTATCCTTAGCTACAATTAAAGGTTGAGTATTTTGTTCAACAATATTTTCTTCTGTCTCTAAAGGTCTTTTTATATCTAAAGTAGAAGTTTCTATAGCATTATGATATTTTAGTTTTCTAGAAGCTTTAATTAATTCATAAACAAATTTCTTAAGTACAATAGCCTTAGGATCATTATAAACAAAATCTTTCTTAAGTAAAGAATTAACTTCTTTTTGTAATTTTATGAATTCATCTTGATATTCATCTACAATAAAGAAAGGTTCTCTATCATACATTTTGGGTAAATGGTTTTGGTTTAAATTCTTGACCTATTCCAGATTTATTACGTACATATTCTTCAAGTAAAACTAAAGCTTTAGCTATATCTTTATTTTGTTCAAGTAGACTTTCTAGTCTCATATATAACTCTCGTATTTTATCTTCTGTAATTTGTGTTTCTCCTATGTGTTTAGATGCTTCTTCAAATATCATTAAAATTTTATCCATTCTTTTGTTTAAATCATGAGTTGCTTCTATTAAAGAAATCATTTTTTTTTGTAGAGCTATATTATTTGCTATAAGACTTCTAAGCAATCCAGAATTTGAATATTCCTCTTTTTCCATAAAGTGATTAAGATAAAACTAGTATAAAAAGGTTTCTCTAATTGTCTTTTAAATCAAGAATAGCAGCAGCTAAATCTCCATTATTCCTTTTTAAGGAGTCCAAAGCTTTTTCTTTACTAACATTAGCTTGTTCCATTACTGTTTTAATATCATCTTCATTAATTCCAGTTCTTTCAATAACATGCCCAGAAACCTCAAAGCTTTCATGACCAGAGAAATTAACTTTTACTACATTTGGATTTTTTATTACTATATCTTTATCTTCTAGTTTAATTATAACTTCTTTAGCATTAATGGGTTGTTGTTTAACACCCAATTGATGCATAGCTTTTTCTAGTTGTTTTGGATTAAATTTAGGTAACATTTTATGCCAAAGTGTGTAAGAATATTTCAAGTATAATAACAGCAACTACCATAATAATAACTACTATAGGTTTAAATTGAATTCTACTTTGATATTCATCATAGTAACGTACTAGGCCACCCATTGAACTTGGTAATTGTATTCTGTCTTGTGCCATGATATTTAATTAATTACAAGATTTATAAACTTTGTGGATATAGTTATTTCATGGGAGAACCTGTAAAAATGAAACGTCTTGTATACAATGTATTTGTTCAAACTCTTGAGAAAAAGATAGAAAGATTAGAAGGTAATACCGGAGTTAAACTCTTTTATGACAATACTTTAAGAAATGCTTTATTAGAAGGTGTAAAAAAAGGATTATATATTAATAATATACAAAGATATATTGTTAGATATGCAGCATATTACAAGAATGATAAATTATACACTATTTCTGAGCTAATCAAAAATGATATAGATAAGGGTTATTTTAATCAGAATATAAATCAACTTAAATTATTTTAAGATGGAAAATTATTGGTTTGTTGATTATTTAGGATATGAAGAAAAACAAAAAGAAGATAATAGATTAATAGTTTCATTTAGAAGTTCTTCAAACAAAACTGGAGCAATTTATCTTAATAAACCTATTACAATAACTACTGGTTTTTTGAATAAAGAAAGTTTAGAAAAAGTTGTGAATGAATATAAAAATAATAAAGAATTGTCTAAATATCCTTTAGAAATTTATAAAATAAAGAGTAGTAAAAATGAGTTTGGTGTTATAAATATAACATTGCCTTATAATAGAGAATTCATAAACGAAAACCTTAGTGGAAAATTCCAGAAAGGTAATTATAATAAATTAATAAGACTTCAATATGATGTTTTAAACAAAAAAGTTTCTCTTGATGAAAGAATAGAAAAAATATTTGAACTTAAAAGTGAACTTGATAATCTAGAAGATAATTTAAATGATTTAATAAGAAAATATTATGAAAATAAGGATGATAGAGTAACTAAGTCTTATGAAACTAGATTAAGAAATGACTTAAATAAATTCTTTGATTGGAAAAATCTTAAAGAAGCTGATTTAACTGCTATAGAGAATAGTGTATTCGATAAAGGAAAAGAATACTGGATAATAAGAGATTTTTTAGAGAATAATCCTGATAAAAATATTATAGAAACTAGAATTAAGATAGATGAGGTTGAGGGAAAATTAAAATCGTTAGTTAAAAAAATAGATCCTGAAAATGAGGTTTTTTATAATAAAGAGAAAGCTAATTATGAATTACATTTTAACTCTGAAAAAGGCTTTACTTATTTAGATTCAAGATTAAGTTTAGAGGAGTTTAAACAACAAGTAGTTGGTATAGTGGATATAGAAAAACCTTTATTTAAGGAAAAATTTGAGAAAAATGCAATAGATAGGAAAAAGAAAGTTATAAATTTTTTAAGTAATATCAATGAGAAACTGGATATAGTTAATCATAAATTAGAGACAATAATAAAGAATAGAGAATATTATGAAAGAAAAAAATTAGAATATGAGAAAAAGAATGTAAAGGGAGAACGTATTTTAAATAAGCTAGGAAAAATATTAAATTTTGACGTTGATAATATAAAAGGAAGTCTAGATCAAGATAGATACGACGCAGCTGTTTCTTATGTTGGTTTAAAATTCATTTTTCCTTCTGGAGAGACGATTAATGAAATTCATAAGACAGGTAATCATCGAATAAATGAATCAAATAACTATAAAGTTTATGAGTATGATGATGAATATAATTTAATTAATGGTATTGTAGATTCATTTAAAGAAAGAAAAGCATATACATTAGTAGGATATAATATTCCATATGATGCAGTTTCATTAAGAGAAGCGTCTAAAAGAACACATGCTAAAACTTTTGATATAGGTTTGAGAGGGAAATTACCTAGAAGAACTGTGGTAAGAGATATCTACCAAAGACTATTATTTTACAGTCAAGAAGTAATTGATTTATATAGATTAAGTGTTATTAATCATCCTTATTTAAGAAGTTCTAATCCACCTGGAAATCATAAACTTGAGTCTATGGTTAATTATCATTTCCCTGGAACTTTTCATAAATCAATAACATACGAAGAATTAAGGAAATTGGAAATTAAATCTATAAATGGAGATAAAGAATCAGCTCAAAAAATTGTAGATTATTTAATAGGTGATGTAGATAGTGTAAAAAAATTATATGATATTCCTTTTTACCTAGAATCATTATTTAAAATTAAAGAAACCATTCCTCATGTTCCAATAACAGAAATAGCTTTTTCTCCTAATTCTATTCTTGAACTTTATAAGAAAGAAAATTTTAATAAAAATCATAATCAATTATTATTTGGTTATAATGAAAAAATACATGAAGATGAAATTCAAATTACAAAGAAAAGATTAAGTACTTTTAAGAATGAAATGTTAAAGTTACATGAGATAAATGCAGGAACTAAACATGGTATTTTTAATAATGTTTATCAATTATATATACCATTAGAAGAATACGTTAGCGAAGCTATATCTAAAAAATATCCTGAATTTAAACCTTTATTTGATAGTTTTAGTAATTATAATGATATACAGCAATTTGGTTTATTACAATATGCAAAATCATTTTTAAGAGAACATTTTGCTGATTTTTTGATTTACAGGAAGGAAAGAAGGCTGTTTGAAGAGGATAAATTAGGACATAACCTTAAAGATAAAATAGATGGATTATTAAGTACAGTTAAAAATTCTGTAAACCAAGAATTGTTAGATAAATACATTGCTAGTTATGATAATTTAAAAAATCTATATAGAAGTTTTTATGTAAAGCAAAAAGGTAAATTAAGAAGAAAAATAAGAATTAAGGATATAGTTAAACCAAGTAAACAACTAGAACTTAATTTTGGAAATCCTAAAGAATGTGAAGATATTAATAAAGGTTATTTATTTGAGAAAGATAATTATGATTTAATTAAGCTGAGAAATTTAAAAGAGAGTGATAAATTTGATAAGTTTAGTTTAAGATTATTAAAACAATTCAAAAATACATTTAATACTTTAGATGAAACTAGTAAGGAAATTAAAAGTAAACTTCAAGTAAAAGATTTTGATTTAAATGATTTAATTTATTTGTATTGTTTAAAAGATCGTGTAGACTCTAAAAAAAGAAGATTTTTTGCTAAATATGGAATTAGTGCAGATGAAAAAAATTCTTTTGGTAATTTAATAAGTAATGGTTATAAAAATTTAAAAAGTGAATTGGATTTTAATAATTTATCTGTAATTTTAAGTAAAGAAGATTATCTATATATTACAAGCAATGATAACAAAGAAATTAATAAGTTAAATTATGCTAAAATTGTAAGGAAAATACCTGAATTCAATACTAAACTTAAGAATAAAGAAGAAGTTCTAGAGGAAGTGCTAGAATTAGAAGTTTAGGTAGGTAAAAAATAAGCCGCCTTTTGTCAGTTTTCCTTAAGGAAAAAACTGTA
>CAYHUM010000040.1:0-6232 GCA_964359945.1 Candidatus Woesearchaeota archaeon
CCTGAAGCTTCTGATAATTCATCTAATGTTCTTGGAATTTCATGACGTCTGCAAGCAGCATATAAAGCACCTGAAACTACTGATTCCATAGAACGACCTCTCACTAAACCTCTTTGAACAGCCATTGTATATATTCTTGCTGATTCTTCTTCTACGCTTTTAGGTAATTTCAAATAAGATGCTACTCTTTTAAGTTCAGCTAAAGCTAATTTTAAATTTCTTTCTATAGCCGTACTAATTCTATATTGCCATTTTTTTAATCTAAAGAATTTATTTCTATCTTTGCTTCCTAATTTATAAACATCAGAAGTCTGTCCTATACTAGTTCCTAATCCTTGATCATATTTAGTATTATGTAAAAATATCCCACCCATACCTCCAACAAAGTTTTCATATCCTGGAACTGTTAAATCATAAGCATAGCTACTGGTTGAGGTTGTTTTTTCAATTTTGGTTACTCTCAAGAACAATAATTGAGATTCAGATAGTTTTTTTAATTTTATATTATTGTATTTATTTGCTATTTTTAATGCTAATTGTCTATTAATCCTTATTTGTTTTCTAGATCTCCATTCTTTTTTATACTCTAAAGGAGCAGGAATAAAATTCTCAATAGAAGGCTTACCTTTATTTTTAGATGGCTTCTCTTTTAAAAATCCAAGTTCAAATGCTTTATCTGGATTTGTTATTAAAGATCTTGTTGCTACTGTATCTTTTATATATTGTCCTGTTTTATTTATTGTATGCCCTGAAATAAAAGCTTCTTGATAATTTGCATGAACTCCAAGTTGGGACTCTAGTAAAATTATATCATTAGTTAATTCCTTATTTACTGAGGATGTAGATATACATACTTGAGGCCTATTATTAGCTATGTATGTAATTACCTTTGAACCATCTCCATTTATATATGAATTTAAGAACTCTAATTTTAGTTCATTTGGCATTGAATAAACAATGTAAGGAATTCTTTTATTATGAGCATTTTCTCCTGTTTTTAAGATTTCTTTAAAGAATAAAGCAACTAATTTACTTTTAATTTCTAATTGTGTTGCTGAGTCATTTATTCTTTCATAAACTTCTATTCCAAATATATTTTTTACTATTTCTTTTACATCATTTATATAGTCAATTTCATGAGTTCCAAATGAGAATACAATTGAATTTGGTCTTGTTGTTCCTTCACTAATGTAGTATCCTAATAGTCTAGCAAATCCTTTATCTAGGTTTAATTTTATTGGTAGCTCATTAGGACCAGAATAAATTCCTACTCTAGTATTTTCTAAATTATAATTGTAGATATTTAAGTCTCTACTAAAGTAATTCAAAACCCATAATGGTAAGGTTTTATGTCTAATCCAATTTTTAACTTTGTCTTTTAGTATTTTATGTTGTTTGGATAATTCTTTTAGTTTGTGAAATAATTCTCCATCATTAAATCCTCTTAAATATAAATCTGGATTATTTCTACTTAAAATTATAAATTCATCTAACAAGTTTATTTCTCTAATTTCTTGTATTGATGGTATTTGTTTAGGGGCAACTATAAAATCTTCTTTTTTAATCTCACTTACTTTAATTGGAATTATTTCATTATTAGAAACTGTAAATAAACTGTGTTGTCCTGTTACTTTTACACTTTTTCCAGTTTCTAGCGTAATATTAAACATTTCACTAACTTTATGTCTAGAAACTTCAGAGATCTTCTTAAATTGAATTTTATAGTCTTTATCAAATACTACACATTCGTAATCAGAAATAGAAGCATATTCCAAATTATCTTGTTTTTTTATAAATGAACTATTTTCTGCTAGAAGATCATCAACAAATTTACCTATTTTAACTATTTTTATTATATTATCTTTTTTAATTATTACTGGTTCATCATAATCAACACTATATGACATTGGAGCACCAGTTCTACGTCTTTTTGCACTTTGCTCATGGTCAAATTCACGCCATTCTTGACCAAGGTCAATCATTTTTTCTTCTATAACTAAACCACAATCTTTACAAATGACTTCTCCTTTATCTTTGTGAATAATTAAATTAATTCCACCGCATTCAGGACATTTTTTGATATAGTTTGTCATTTTCTTTTCACCACCACAGAATGAAGCTATATGATTTAAAATACTTACTATTTTGCTATTTATAAATCTTTTGGTTTTAAATTTATTACTCTCTCGAGGTATTTTTAATATGTTAATAAATTTCCTATGGAACTTCTAATACATATATATTAGTTAATTCTCATATTTAAACTTTTTTATTTAGAAAAATTTATAAGTTAACCTATTTATAACTTAAATTATAAAGGTTATAGGAGAATAAAATGGAAAATAGTCAAATTGAAGCATATAATCTTAATAGTAAAGGAGTTGAAAAGAATGAATTTAAGGAGATTGTATCTAAAACTAAAATTTTAAGACCATATTATGTACCAATAAATGCATATGTTAATAGGAAAGTTAAAGTTGGAACAAAAGAAGAAAATATAGAAGCTCCATTATTAGCGTCTTTAGTAACTGCTTATAGTAAAGATGAAGCTAAACATCTGGCTGAAGAATCTTTGAAAGAGCAAAATGCATATGTAATCAGTATAGATGAACCGTTAACATGCGAAGAATACCTAAAAAAACAAGAAAAAGATATAGAAAAGTGGCGTGAACTCGTAGATAAGAATTATTCAAGAAAAAAGCAAAAAACCTTGGAAACATTAACACAGCAACCATAGAAATATTTATATACTAAAACTCTCTTTAAATATAGTTCTAAAATGGTATCTACTATTTATAAAATATTAATTGCATTTGTAATAGCTTATATCTTATATAGAATTTTATTTAGAAAAAAATATACTGAATTAGATAAAAAGTATGAAGAAATAATTAATTCTGAGAAGTATAAAGTTAAAGGACAATATGGTTGATAAAAAATATGTAAGTTTAGAAAATTTTGAATTATATGAAAAGCTTTCTAAAAAAATGATGTCCTATGAACTACCAAATATTCCACTTTTCGATATTTTCTTTTTTGGTTTTGGTACTGTAGTTGCTGGGGTTATTTACTGGCCTCTTGGTTTAGCTACAGGAGTTACTGGAGCTTATTTTATTTATAGAGACATTAAAAATTATAAGTCAATTAAATATAAGATTAGTGAATTAGAAAAAAGGATTTATGGATAATTTATTTAATTAATAAATTCAAATTACTAAAACTTTTATCTCATATTAATTAGACTCTAGTTTCTCTATATGATCAGATATCGTTTCTATAGAATCAGTTTCATCCAAATACTTTTCAATTTTCTTTACTTTTTCTTGGAATTTATAACTATCTATAAAAATCCCTGGTCTTGCTTCTCCTTTATTCACTAAATCTGTATAACATCCATCACCTAACAGATACCACGATCTTTTTATTCTTCCAACAGGCGTATTTTCAAAAGTAGGTGGATAGTAGATACTAGTATACATACGATGATGAAGATTAACAACTTGTTCACGAGGTTCTTTTCTTGCTGCATCTTCTTTTAATATTATATGAACATAAATCGTTTTATTTCTATTAGAATTAAAGGATTTTTGTAAAAGGTTTTTTATTTTATCAATATTTTCTCTTCCATAAACTTCTGTAGTTATATTACTACTATCTTTAAAATATATTGTGCCTATATGAAGACCCAATTTATTTGGAGGAGACTTTAAAATTGCTAATCCTTTTTGATAATTTTGTGATCTCTCTCCATAATAACTTTTTGATGCTATTTCTTCCAGTGAATCTCTTTCTAATTTTATTCTTTCTCCATGATATCTTCCTACTTGATAACCCTCGTTTAAAGTAGTCGTTGCTAATTTCTTAAATAATTCTTTTACTAATATAGAATCATCTTCACTTACATTGATTTTAATTCCATTTTGTTTTTTAAAAGAGATTTTCATTTTAGTATATTAAATAGATATAATAGTAATATTTATAAATCTTTCGATTGTGACTACTTTATAGTTAAGTCTAAATTACTAAATGCCTCTTTAGCTTCTTTTCCTGTCATTCCCATTACAACATTAAAACTAATTAAATCCCTTAAAGATCTTAATTCATAAATATTAGAAGCAAAACTACATACTATAATTTTAACTTTGTATTTTCTAGCTAATTTTATTGCATTCTTAATTTTATTTAAAATCTTTATTCTTAAATTATTTCCAGAATTTAAAATTTTATTAAAAGGAATGACTAAAAATACCTTATTTGTTTGCATTATTTTTAAGATAACTTGATTTAGATTAGTATTTTCATTCATAACAAGACAATCTACATCTTTATTTTCTATTATTGCTCTAGTTAAATTATTACTATCATCTACAAAAACTAAAGAATATTGTTTACTAACCTCTTTTATTTTATTTAATTCATCAGCTTCAAGTAAAACAAAATTAGCCTTATGATTATTATTATATTTTTCTATAGTATAAATATTACTGAAACCTAATTTCTTACTTAAACTCATTACTTCATTGTCTTTATTAAAAACAATATCAACGAACATATTATTGAAGAACTATGTTAATATTTAAGACTTTCCGGTTTTACACTTATATGAAATCTTACAAAGATTCTATAGTGTTTATCACTTCTGGAGTGACTTTAGGGTTTAAACCATTAACCCCGTCACTAAACATATAGTCTAATGACCTTTTAAGTATGTTCTTTGAACCATTATAATCTGCATTTATTTGATAACCACAATATTTACATTTAAATAATCCTTGTGAAATTCTTCTTCCTAAGTTACCGCATTTAGAACAGGTTTTTGATGTACCTCTTTCATTTATCGTAATTACTCTTATTCCATGTTGATTTGCTTTGTAAGTAATCATCTTAGTTAGTCTGTTGTACGGCATGTTATGAATTATTCTATTCACTCTCTTACCTTTACTATTCTCCCTTATTCCTTTTAAACTACCTATTACTATTAATGATTTAGTTTTTACTACATTATCTATTATGTCATTAGATATTTTATGAAGTTCCTGTTCAACTAATCTTTTTTCTTTATCACTGATACTCTTAATTTTCTTAATTAGTTTCTTTTCTCCTAATTTTTTTCTTAAATAATTGTAGTGTCTTCTTATGCCTCTTATATTACGTCCATAGAATACTGGTTTTATATCAGCACTGTTACAAACAGTTGCTATATTTCTTTCACCTAAGTCTATAGCCATAATATTCTTGTATTTAATTTCTTTAATATCATATTGATAAACTAATCTTATTTCATAATTACCTTTTTTATTTTTAAGAAGTAAACTATCTCTTAAGTATTTTATATCTAAAGGTTCTTTATGAGGTTTGATAGGTAACCATATTCCTACACCTTTTCTTTTTCTCACACTTATCTTAATCCAGTATTTAGTCAGTTTAGTATTCTTATTTCTAAACCATATTTGATTATAAGGAATAATTAAAGGATATTCTTTATACTTTATTTTATTTTTATCATAGTACCATCCTTTATAGCGTTTATATTGAGACAAAATATCTTTATCTATGCCAAATTGCATCCACCACTGAAAACCATTATATTCATGATCTAATGCTTCTAATTTAGATTTAGTTAATTTTAATACACCTGCTTTTATTACTTTAGTTACTAACATATTAATCTAAAAGACATTCTTGTTTATAAACCTCACGTCCACCCCATGTCAGACCTGTCAATTGTCACAGATTATTCTAAAAATTGTTCTAATAAACTTGTACATCGAAAACTTTTTAAAGCTTAATTTACAGCATTTTTTTGAGTTAAAATGAAACCTTCTCTAAACAAAGTACCTAGACATTTAGCTGTAGTATTAGATGGAAATAGAAGATTAGCTAAACGTTTAATGGCAAAGCCCTGGAAAGGACATGAATGGGGAGCTCGTAAAGTAGAGAAATTAATAGAGTGGTGTATATCCTTAAAAATAAAAGAACTAACTTTATACGCATTTTCTGTAGAGAATTTTAATAGGCCTAAAACAGAGTTTGATTATTTAATGGATTTATTTGTTAAGGAATTTACTAGATTTAAAGATGATCCTAGAATTAAAAAACATGGTATTAGAGTTAATTTTTTAGGTAGAATTCATATGTTTCCTTCAAAAGTACAAAAATTAATGTATGAAATTATGTCTAATACAGATGAAAATAAAGGATTTATACTTAATTTTGCTATGGCTTATGGTGG
>CAYHUM010000041.1:0-5614 GCA_964359945.1 Candidatus Woesearchaeota archaeon
TAAATAACAATCAGTTCTATTTGGTTTAATACTTAATAAATATTGAATATCATAACCTTTCTGCATAGCATATTCTACAGCCATAGTAGAATCTTTTCCCCCAGAAAATAAAATCCCAACTTTCATTTTAAATTTTAGCTTGTTAAGTAATTTATAAATGTTCCTCTTTTATATTTACATATTTCACGTACTGAATTAATGAATCTTTTTTTAATATCCTTAATGAATTTGTATAATCATGCATATAATTACTATAACTCAAAAAACCATTACTCATAAATGGTCTTAAAATTTCACGTACTAATATTTTTCCTATACATCTTTCTTGTAGTATCTCTTTTGTTTCGTAGTCAAGAGGGTGGATTCCTAATTTCATTAACTCTAATGGTCCTAGAAGATTTTTATCTGTTCTATCATCTAAAATATCTATTCTTTCTTCTATAGCCTCTTTTAGATTTCTTTTATACTCTAAAGAATTAATAATAGTTTCTTTTCTATGATTAAATATGTGTGGTATTTCAATGTTTTTTATATACTCGTAAATGTTTTTTGGTGTAGGTATTATATTGTTTATTTCCATTTCTCCTACTATAAATTCAAGTACACTTAGATGAATCTCATTAATTTCTTTTGTCTTATGCATATTTTCTAATAATGTTATATCATCTTTAATTTTTTGGTTCATTTTAAACTTCTAATATAGTCTAATTTATATTTAAAATTATTCTTTCTTGCTATTTTATCTATGGCTTTAATAAAACTACTTCCATATTGGGATGCTTTTTTAGGTCTGTAAGCAATTTCTCTTTTCAATCCTAAATCATAAGCAATTTCCCTTAATATTAATTTTTTACTGTCTTTACTTATTTTAAATTTAGGATGTATTTTCATAGATTCTTTAATTACTTCTTTGTCTAAAAAAGGCAATAAATACTTAATTTTATAATAATTAGATAACTTTAAATCTCTTTCTAGGTCTCTTTGCCACATATTTTTTAAACCATTAAAACACTCTTCATGTGCTTCTTTATGTCCTTGTTTATAACTCTTTAAATGTCTTTCATAACCAGCATATATTTCTTCAGAACCAGAACCGGAAAACATATACTTAATTTTATCTTCTTTAGCTAATTGTAGTGAAGCGTAATTAACACAACCGACTGCAACATTAGTAACATCAGTATTTTTTAATAGTTTAACTACATTTTTTAATATTTCTTCTATTTCTTGTAAACTATAAATCTTTAATTTTAAATCAAGATTAAGTTTACTTGCTAACATTAAAGCATATTCAAGGTCAGGAGCATTTTTTATTCCTACTGTATAACATTTAAACTTTAATTTTAATTCTTTACAAATTAAAGCAATAAAACTAGAATCTAAACCACCTGAAAATTGAATTCCAAATTGTTTATCTTTACCTAAATTATGAATAGTTTTAATTAATAAATTCTTTAATTCTTCTTTATGATTTTTTCCATCCAGTTCATTATAAGAAAAATAAATAGAATCAATGAATTTTTTCCATTCTTTTTCATTACTTAGATACATATTTTAATATTGAAACTAATAATTTAAAAGTTTTACTATACTTAAATTAACACAAATTTATATATAAGTTAATTTTTATTTAGTATTAATGAAAAATATTTTAGTAGCTGATATAGGGGGTACAAATACAAAATTTGCTGTTTTTGATAATAAGTTTAAGTTACTTTTTAAAGAAAAACATTATACAAAATATATAAAGAATTTAAAAAATCCTATAGATTATATTTTGAATAAATATAGTATAACAGAAGCATGTTTTGCTGTAGCTGCTCCTATAAATAAAAATAAAGTAAAATTAACTAATGCAAATTTAATCATAGATATAAATAAACTAAAAAAAAGCACTAAATTAAAAAAAATAATATTATTAAATGATTTTGAGGCTTTAGGTTATGGTATTAGTCTACTTAAGAAAAATCAAATTTATAAGTTAAATAATAAGAAATACAAAAAAAGCAATATTGCTATTATTGGTGCAGGAACTGGCCTGGGAATGAGTATAATTACCAATAAAAAGGTTGTAACATCTGAAGGAGGTCATTCTAGTTTTATAATACAGGATGAATTAGATATTGAATTTTATGAATACTTAAGAAAAAAATTTAAGAAAAATCCTGATCTAGAAAAACAATTATCTGGACCAGGAATTTTAAATATTTATAATTTTTTACAATATAAAAAGTTTAAACAAAATAAAAACATTAAAAAAGAAATTTCTATGGTTAAGAATGAAGAAAAACCACATTTAATTACTACATATTCAAATAAAGATCCATTATGTAAAAAAGTAATTGAATTATTTGTTAAATATTATGCAAAAGCAGCTCAAAATTTGGTTTTAACTTCAAATGCATCTTCACTTTATATTGCTGGGGGAATAGCTCCTAATATTTTAAATAATCTAAAAAAATATTTTATGAAAGAATTTATTAAGCATCAATTAAGTAATTATTCTAGATTATTAAAAGAAGTTCCTGTTTTTGTAATTCTTGATTATAATGCAACTTTATATGGAGCAGCTAATTATATTCTAAATTTTAAAAGTAGATAAAGTTTTAATAATATTAGCATCACAAAGTGCTTTTGCTATTTTTTCTTTATTCATCGTCTAATAATTCTTCTAATTTTTTGAAAAGATTATCTTGTTTTATTTGTTTATATAATTCTCTACCATTTCTAGTTATTTTTGCTAAAGTAATAATGCCTTCTTTTGGATCAATTTTTTCTTTTATCTTAACTAAACCATAATCTTCAAGAACCTCTAGTTGTTCAATTTCGTCAAGGAAACTTGTTCCATAAGATTTAAAATCATCACAAACTCCTTTTACCATATCTAACATAAGTATAAAGTAATATAATTTCTCTTCTTTTCCTGTATATAATCTCTTAATTTCTTCAAGACCCATACAAAATCAGAAATAGTTAAATTATTTAAGCTTTTCTTCTTCTTTCTTTACTTTAACGCCTTTTTGATAAGATTTAGTCCATTTAAATCTATTAGGTTTTCTATTAAGCTTAAGTAAATATTTTTCACATTTTCTAGAACAAAAATAATTAATTTTACCGGTTTTAAAAACAAACATTTTTCCTGTGCCTTTTTCTATAACTTTACCACAGAAACTACAAACTGCCATTATTTCCTACCTTGAGTTAATCTTCTAGCTTCAATTTCAGTTTCTCTTAACATCAAAATATCGCCTTCTTTAATAGACCCAATAACATTTCTTCTTAGAATTTTTCCAGCATCTCTTCCTTCTAAGATTTTACATCTAACTTGAATTACTTCTCCTCTATTTCCAGTACGACCAACTATTTCTTGAACTACTGCTGGATATGACTCACTAAATCTAGAATCTCTCTTTACTTGTTTAATTTCTTCTCTTGTTTTTATTCTTTTGTCTTCAACTTGAGCCATTTTAAGCTAGATTACTTCTTAAGAATTTCTTTTATAAGTTCTTTAGCATCTCCCTCATTAATTATAGCAACACTAGAAGTTCCTACATCTAAGCCAGCTGCATTTCCCAAATCATCTTTACTAGGGACTGCAACTATATGAATATTTTTTTCCTTGCATAATACCGGCAAATGCATTACTACTTCCAATGGATTTGTGTCTTGTGCTACTATGACTAATTTGGCTATTCCACGTTCTACAGCTTTAGTAACTTCGTTAGTACCTTTCTTTAATTTTCCTGTTTTTCTAACTATACTAACTGCTTGATAAATATTTTCAGCTACATCGTTATGAACTTTATCTTGTATATTCATTTTACTTTATAACCTCCTAAAATAATCATTGGTTTAAAAATTAGTTAAAAAATGTATTTAAAAAGCTTTTGTTTAATTAATGCCTTAGTTTTTCCATCTTGGTCTTTTATGATAAAAAGGATTTTTCTTTTTAATAAATTTGTCATTTTTTAATTCATAAACAACCCCTTTATCTATGACATCGTGAACTAAATGCATTAACTTATTTTGTAATCCAGCTAAAACTTTGTAAGTTCTTTTTCTGTCTTTATCTAGCCTCTTATATTTATCATTATAATACGATATTACCCCCACATTTCACCATATAATTCTCTAATTTCTTCTTTATTAATTAAAATTTCTAAAAATTTATTTTTATCTTCTATTATTATTTTAGTTTTCATACTCCTATTTTATGAGCATCTTTAATGTCAAACCTTTTGATTTCTATTATTTTATCAAAATCTTTATCATTTGTTATAATATTATGAACATCATTTAATAAAGCACATGAAAGATGAATTGAGTCTCTTGGGTTTATATTATATTTCTTTAAAAGAGTGTAACTATAATTTAATATATTAAAATCAACACTAATAAAATTAAGATTTTTTAAATTTAAAAATGAATTTATTACTATAAGAGCAGTTTCTTTATCTTTTAACTTTTTTATTTTGTAGTATACTTCATCAAAAGTTAATGTAGATGTAAAAACTCTAATTTTACCATTAAAAATCATATCTAAAATTTTTCTACAATCCTTGCCGAGTTCTTTGTCGTCAGAATAAGCAAAAATAAATACATTTGAGTCTAAGTAGAAGATTTTTTCCATCTTTCTTCTAGCATTTCTTCATAATCTTTATCAGAATCAATAACGATCTTTTTATGTTTTTTAGATATACTCTTAGCAATTTCTTCCATTAATTTAATAGGATTATGGTCTTCTTCTTTCTTAATTAAAATACCATCATCTATTAATTCAAACATTACTTCATTTCCAGGATTTATTTTTTCTGCATCTCTAAATACTTTAGGTATTACTACTTGTCCTTTAGGTCCTACTGTTCCTTTCTTCTTAATTATTCTTACCATAGGTTATACAAAAGTATTACTTATATTTAAACTTTTCTATTAGAATTATTTTATTTTTATACAACATTGTTTTCTATATATATAAACTTTAGTAAATTATTTAAAATAACTATAATTATTTCTATTTATGGGGTTGTAGTCCAACTTGGTAAGATACTACCCTAGGGCGGTAGAGGTCTGGGTTCAAATATAAGGATTGCATCCTTATCAACCTGCATAAATTTGCAATCTTTTTGAAAGTCCCGGCAACCCCATATTTATAAAAAGTAAGAATAAATAAAATAAATTTAATCCTCCAATTCTTTAATTTTCTTCTTAATTTTATCTTTAAGTTTTAATTCTTTAAGTAATTCTTTATATCTATTTCTTATAGTAACTTCGGTAACACCAGCCACATCTGCAACTTCTCTTTGTGTTCTTTTTTCATTATTGATTAAAGCAGCAACGTATAAAGAAGCAGCTGCTATTCCTGTAGGTCCTCTTCCTGAAGTTAATTCTGCTTTTTGTGCTTGTTCAAGGATATCAACAGCTCTACTTTGAGTTTCAGCATTTAATTTAAGAGCACTAGCAAATCTAGGTAAATAATCAACAGGATTACTTGGTAATATCCTTATTCCTAGTTCTCTTGTAATAAATCTATAAGTTCTTCCTATTTCTTTTTTATCTATACCTGAAGCTTCTGATAATTCATCTAATGTTCTTGGAATTTCATGACGTCTGCAAG
>CAYHUM010000042.1:0-5531 GCA_964359945.1 Candidatus Woesearchaeota archaeon
TCTGAACAAGTAATGACATGGCATCATGATAAACATTATGCAGGCTATGTTAATATGTGGAATAAAATACAGGAATTACTTAAGAAAAGTAATTTAGCAGATGCAAATGCAAATTATAGTGATTTTGGAGAACTTAAAAGAAGAGAAACTTTTAATGCAAATGGATCTATATTACATGAAATATTTTTTGATGTAATGGGTGGAAATGGAGAAATAGATAAAAAATTAGAAGTAGTAAAAAGAATAGAAAAAGATTTTGGAAGTTATGACAATTTTAAGAACGAATTCATTGCAAGTGCTAAAACTGCTCTTGGATGGGCTGTACTATGTTATGATCCTAGTATAGATAGAACTTATATTTATACAGGAGATACGCATAATCAAGGAGGAGTATGGGGTTGCATTCCTTTAGTTCCTTTAGATGTGTTTGAGCATGCTTATTATAAAGATTATGGACCAGATAGAGCTAGTTATATTACAGCATTTTTAAATAACTTAGATTGGAAAAAAGTTAATGAAATCGCTAAGAAACACAAAATTATTTAAATAGCTTATTATTTTTTATTTTATGGCTAAGTATAAAGTTATTCTAGATAGAGAAGCTTGTATTGGAGCTGCTGCATGTGCTGCTGTTGGTCCTCAGTTCTGGAAAATGGTTGAAGATGGTAAAGTTGATTTAATTGGAGCAACTTATAATAATGATACTAAGACATGGGATTTAGTCATAGATGAGAAAGATTTTATTGTAAATCAAGAATCAGCTCAAGTTTGTCCTGTAAATGCAATTAAAGTTGTAAAAATAGAAGATTAAAATCCTAGTTTTTCTTTAACTAAAATTAAAGTTGTTCTTCCTTTAAACATTTCTTTATTCATTATTACTATTTTACCTATCATACTTCCCATTCCGTAAGCTTCTTTTGCCCTTTCATTTTCTAAAAGAAAAGCAAATTCTCTTAATCTTTGTAGCGCTTCATCTAGATTATGAACTATTTTATTTATTCCTGCTACTATTATCAAATTTTTAGCTGTAAATGGGAAAGCTCCTACTCTTGAACCAGATGCATCTGCAGCTACTAATTCACCTGTTTTTGCTATAGCATTTACACTAGCTAAAAAATATTCTGAAGTATCTACCTTTCTTCTTAAATCTGATTGTTTTTTAGGGTCTTTTTCATTTAATATTGATTCATGAAGATTATTCCATCCATGGTTTCCTTCTTTAAGATAATCTACAAAACCAATTTCTATTAAAGTAGTAGAAGAACCATTCATTACTTCTGACCCTTGTGGAATTAATTGCTTGATTTTTTCTAATGCTTCTTTTCTATTTTTAACTAAATGTACTGTTATGCCTCTATCTTGCACATTTTTTATTGTTTCTTGTATTTCTTTTTCTGATGGAATAGAATCCCATTTATTAGTATCAACTTTTACTTGTGTGATTATATATTCTTTACCTAGTTTATTCTCTGCCATTTTTCCTCCTATAATAATAAAAAGAAAAAAAGGGTTACTTGGTATGTTCAAGTTCCTTTATTCTTTCTGCAATACCTTTAGTTTCTAACTCAAGGTATTTTTTGTATTCCTTTAATCTCTCTACTTTTTCTTCTTGAGTTAGGAATCTTCTTCCATAGCAATTGCATTCATGCATATTTATCCCCCCTCAGGTTTTATATCTGATATCCGATATAAAGTGTAGGTGATATATAAATGTATCGGTTTTCCGATTCTATATTATCGGATAAACTATATTCTTATATATAAGCTAATCTTAATAGGTTCTATGTATGGAAGTTGTAATATGAAGGGATTCTTAGAATTTCAAATACTTGCTATGATCAATAAAAATAATCTATCAGGCAATGAAATAAGATTAGAGATCGAAAAAAGGAGAGGATTTAGACCAAGTCCAGGAACAATTTACCCTGTTTTAAAACAATTAAAGATTAAAGGATTAATAAAAGAAAATAAAATTACAGGAAAAGAAAAGAAATATTCTCTAACAAATAACGGAAAGAAAGAATTAATAAGATGTGAAAAGATATTTGTTTCTTTATTTAAAGGTCTTTGTTATCCTATGAAATAACTAGATTTATAAACGTTTTTAACTATCACTCTTTTATGGAGCTAGAACTGCCTTTTCTAAAAGAAGAAGAGTTATTACACGTATTAGAGCAAATAGGAAGAAAAGATGAATTAGTTTTAAAAGCATTGGATTTTTCTAAAGAAGTACATAAAGATGAAATTAGAAAATGGGATAATTCTAGAGCATTAGAAACTCATATATATCCTACTATTAAATTTTTAATTCAACATTATAAGGCTTATAATGAAATTCCTACTTTAGATGTTCTAGCAGCGGAATTAATGCATGACACTAAAGAAAGAAATAGAAATATTGAAGATGAATTTTATAAGAAAGAGTTTAACGATATGATTTATGAATATGTTCTGGCTGTAACTAAACCAAAATACCAAGATTATGAAGGTAAGAATGATTTTGAAAAGAAAAGAAGAGTTAACGAAGTTCATTTCCCTAAAATTTTAAAGGGCAAGAAAGAAGCTAAATTAATGAAGTTAGCTGATCGTTACAGTAATTTACTAACCATAAATAGTAATACCCCGCCAGGAAGAATATATTTTTGGCTTGAAGAAATGAATGATTTTTATTTAGATTTGGCTTTAAAAAATTCATATAATTATTTTTATTTTAGAATGAAACAAAGAGTAGAGGAAATAGAAAAATTGAAATTAGCCATATATTCAAATAAAATTTAAGTTAATTTTCTATGACATTTATCTAAAAATGGAAAAATGGTATAGAGTATCAGGATATAAAGCACATCAAGGTACAGGGAATAAACAAGGTGCAGTAATGTACATATTTGCAGAAAATATAATGGATGTACTAAATAGATATAAAAAAGTACCAGGCATTAAAAGAAGTCGTTATAGAGATATTATACCTTTATCTGAAAAACAAACTTTAACACTTGAAAATATAATAATTAATAGTGGTAAAATATCCTTAGAAAAAGCAAAAAGAACTTGGTTTTATGGTCACGGAATAAAATTTTATTAGTTTATTCATACCTTAATGCTTGAACAGGTTGCATTGATGCTGCTTGTCTTGCTGGTAATAATCCTGCTATACTCCCAACAACAAATGAAAATAATAAAGCACCTAAAATTAAATACCATGGGAAAAATGCCTGTATTAATGTAGTTCCTAAAGCTTGAGCTGCAATAAATTCTACTAATTTTCCTATTCCTATACCAATAGCAATTCCAATTGCACCACCAACCATTCCAAGTAGTCCTGATTCTATTAAGAATATAAGTAAAATATCTGAATTTTTAGCTCCAACTGCTTTCATTATCCCAATTTCTTTAGTTCTTTCTACTACAGAAGTGTACATAGTATTCATTATTCCTATTCCACCAACAATTAAAGAAATAGCTGCTATTCCAATTAAAACAGCTTGAACTATAACTAAAATCGTATTAAAAGAACTAATTAATTCTTCTGAAGTTTGAACTGTAAAGTCTTCATTACCTTCTTTAAGATTTCTAGATTTTCTTAATGATTTTTTTACATCTTCTGCTACTAAACTAGGAGTAAAACCTTCTGAAACTTTAGCGTTGATTAAACTTAACTCATTTTCTGTGTTAAATAATTCACGCATTGTTTCTAATGGTAAAATAACTGCTGTATCGGAACCTGGATCACCTAATTTTTTTCTTACTCCCACAACTTCAAAAGTTTTACCTTCTATTTTTATTTTATCTCCTAATGTAATAACTTTACCAAATATATTTGAATTAGTAGTTAAATCATGAGCAACCACCACTTTAAATTTTTCTCCTTCTTTAAAAAAACGTCCTGAACTTATATCTAATCTTGAACCTATAATCTCTATATCTCTTGGATTACCAGAAACACCAAAACCAAATGTAAATTTTATGATATTATTAAATTCTACTTTAGTTGGTTTAAGTAAAAAACCTGCTGCATCATCTACTCCTCTTACTCTTTCTATAACTTTTAGATCATCCTCTGTTATCATTGAAGTACCACCCGCTGTTCCAGGAGGTCCAAAAAATTCAGAAGTGCCTGCTTGTATAATTAAACGATCAGCCCCTATAGTTGAGAATTGTTGATTAATTGCGTTTTGTAATCCTTGTCCAAGGCTAATTAAAGAAACAACTGCTGCTATACCTATAAAAATACCTATTACAGTTAACCACGATCTTAATTTTCTATGGGTTAAATTACTAATTGCATATCTTAGATAGTCTAAAATCATATTTAGGATTGAACTTGTTTTCTTCTTCTTAAAAATCTTCTAAAAACAATTATTACAATTACAAGTAGAATTATAACTATGAATATTGTTAAGAAACTATTACTTTTAATTAATCCAATTTGTTTAGCTTCATTACTAGTATAGGCTCTTACATTTAAGTTAAAATTATTACTATAATCATTATTGTTTGAATCTTTATAACGTAGGACTATAGGAATATTCAAATTATTTGTCTTTGATATTAATTTAAGTTCCGTAGTTTCAAAGTCATCTGAATCAAGATTACCAATATAAAAATTATCTGAACTTAAAATCTCATATTCATTGCTTGGTTTTATTTCTAAGTTTAAGAATTTTACATTTGTTAATCCCTTATTCACTGTTCTTATTATTAATGTAGTTGGTATTCCTATAATTAATTCATTTTTGTCTATATTTACAGTTATATCTGGAATTTCTCCTACTGTTAATCCAAATAAATCTGTTTTATTATAAGAACGTGAAAATTCATCATAATAATTAATCCTTACAGGTACTTTATAGATTTTAGATTCTGCACTTGCTAATGTAGTTATACTAAATGAAATTTCTCTACTTTGTCCAGGACCTAATGAAAGAATTTTTTGTTCTGTTACTGAATTCTTAGGTGCAAATGGTAATAATTGATCAGACAAATCAAGTTTTACTGAAATATCTTTTAGAGTATAACTTGCTAGATTTTTTATTGTGATTTTTACTAATGAGTCTTTTCCAGGTGCTATTAAATCTGGGGTTGATTTTATTGATTCTATAATTAAATTAGTTTCTATAGCTAATACCTTAATTGTAAAGGTTTCATCAAAATTATCATTATCTATTTCATAATCCAGCCTTATTGATTTATCTCCCGAAGTTGCAGATGAATCTGTAAATACTCTAAAACTTATTTGTTTAGATTCACTAGGATTAAGGCTTATAGTTACTTTATCACCTTGAACTTCAAATGGAGATCTATCATTTAATTCAAAAGTTGCATTTACTGCTTTGATTTCAAGATTAGAAATTGTAAATGTCATTGTAAATTCATTTCCGGGAGTTACAGGACTAGGATTAATGTTAGTTAAAGATACTCCTAAATCTGCTTTTACTGACGTTATTGCAATTAAACTTAAAATTAAGATTAGTAATAGTTTTTTCATTTTTTATAATGTTCCTGAATTATTTTTACTAAAGATCCTGTAGTTT
>CAYHUM010000043.1:0-5247 GCA_964359945.1 Candidatus Woesearchaeota archaeon
CGTAAAATATAAAATATAAAACATTATTTCTAAATATACATTCTTTACAACAAAAATATTTATATACTACTTACTACTACTAATTGTATTCTTTCAAAAAATATACACAATATATTGTGGTTTATATGCGTTGTCCTTATTGCGGAAGTAAAAGAACTCAAGTTGTAGATAAACGTGATAGATTAGATACAACAAGAAGAAGACGTGAATGCCTTAAATGTAAGAAACGCTTTACAACATATGAAAGAATAGAAGAAGTTAACTTAATTATAATAAAAAAGGATCTAAGAAGAGAACCCTTTAATAGAGAAAAACTTAAGGGCGGGATTATTAAAGCTTGTGAAAAACGCCCAGTAAGTATAGAAAAAATAGGCATAATTGTTAATGATATAGAAAACCAGCTTAGAAATCAAAAAACAACTGAAATAAAAAGTGGGTTTATAGGTGAACTCGTAATGAAAAGATTAAAAAAAGTAGATAAAATTGCTTATATAAGATTTGCTTCTGTTTATAGAGAGTTTACTGATATAGCTTCATTCCATAAAGAAATTAAAGATTTAATTAAAGGGAGTAAATAATGTCAAAAACTGTCGAGTATTCTCCAACAAAACATATAAGACTAGAGGAAGTTTTAAATTTAAATCTTAATAAAGAATTATTAAATAATGCTGATTCTTATAATTTAAATGGAACTAAATTTTATGATAGATTACAATTAGGAAGATTAATTTACAATTCTAATGGAAAAAATGGACATCCACAAGAAGGACTAAAAATTGAAAGATATTTTACAGATGGAATTAATGATCCCTTCAAAAGTGTAGGCGAGTATGAAACAAGAAAAATAGAAATTAAAAATGATGAAGGTAAATTCATTCTTAACTTAGAAGGTTACTTCCCTAAATCTTGGAATGAAAATTCAGCTAAAGTTGCTGCCGGAAAATATTTCTTTAAACCACATAAAGAAGAATGGGGTAAAAAAATAGAATCAGTAACTGGAAAATCATATGAATATTCTCCTATAAATTTATTTTCCAGGGTTTCTAAATTTTTTGGGGAATGGGGACAAAAATTAGGTTATTTTAAAACTGAAGAAGATAGAAAAATATTTGAAGATGAACTAAACTTCTTACAAATTAACCAAATGGGTGCTTTTAATTCTCCTGTTTACTTTAATGCAGGTCTAAATGAAGCATATGGAATTACTGGTTCACCTGGATTAAATTTTGCAAGAAATCCTGAAAATGGTGAAGTAGAAAAAATAGAAGAGGGTTGTTACATAAGACCTCAATGTCATGCATGCTTTATTAAAGGTCCTGAAGATAATCTAGAAAGTATACTAGAACATGGAATTACAGAAGGGGGCATTTTTAGTAATGGTTCAGGCATAGGCCATAATTTAAATTTAAGAGCAGAGGGTGAACCTTTATCGAGTGGAGGAAAATCTTCTGGTCCAATGAGTTTCTTTGAAATTTATGATACAATTGCAAGCACTATAAAATCTGGTGGTAAAACAAGAAGAGCTGCAAGAATGACAACTATGCGTTATAATCATCCAGACATTATGAAATTTATAAGAGCAAAACCAAAAGAAGACTATAAAGCATTATTATTAATGAAAGCAGGCCTTGAACCAGGATTTGAAGGAGAAGCATACACCTCAGTAAAATTTCAAAATACAAATTTATCTGTAAGATTAGATGATCATTTCTTTGAACAACTTAAAAAAGGTGGTTATATTGAACTAAGATTTATTAAATCAGGAGAAGTTGCAAGTAAAATTTCTGCAGACCAAATGTTAAAAGAAATTGCTTTTGGTAGTTGGCGTATTGGAGACCCTGCTGTTCAGTATGAGAGCAAAATTCAAGAAATGCATACAAGTAAAAATTCAGGTCCTATAAATTCAAGTAATCCATGTTCTGAATATATGTTTTTAGATGATACTTCATGTAATCTTGCTTCTTTGAATTTATTAAAGTTTAGTGATAGTAAAGGTAATTTTGATATTGAAAGGTATAAAAAAGCAATAAGGATATTTACTATAGCTCAAGATATTGCAAATGATGCTGGTTCTTATCCAAATAAAGATATAGCTAAAATAAGTCCTGAATTTAGAACAATAGGCCTTGGTTATGCAAACTTAGGTTCTTTAATAATGAGAAGAGGATTTCCTTATGGTTCTGAAGAAGGAAGAGCTTTAGCAGCGTCTCTAACCGCAATTTTAACAGGTGAATCTTATTTAGCTTCTATTGAAATGGCAAAATCATTAGGAACTTTTGTGCATTATGAATTTAACAAAGAACCAATGATTGAGGTTATGGAAAAACATCGAAATAATTTAAATAATGTTAAATGGGAACATCTAGATGATAAACTAAAAGATGAATCATATTCAATTTGGGATAAAGTAATAAGCGAAGGAAAAAAACATGGATTTAGAAATGCTCAAGCTACAGTCCTAGCACCAACAGGAACCATAGGAATATTGATGGCATGTGATACTACTGGAGTAGAGCCCGCTACTGGATTAAAAATAACAAAAACTCTTGCTGGTGGAGGTTATTTACAATTAATAAATGAAGAGGTGCCAAATGCTTTAAATAATTTAGGTTATAGTAAACAAGAAATAAATGAAATTGTTAGTTTTATAGATAAAAATAATACAGTTGTAGGTGCACCTCACTTAAAACTAGATCATTATAGTGTATTTGATACTGCTTTCTCCTCAACAAAAGAAGGAAGGTCTATTTCTTTCAAAGATCATATAGAAATGTTAGGTGCCACTCAACCATTTATTTCTGGAGCTATATCAAAAACCAATAATTTACCGGAAACAGCTACAGTTAAAGATATTTATGATGGATATAAACTTGGTCATGAATTAGGATTAAAAGCATTTTCTGTATTTAGATATAATAGCAAGCCTGTAAGTGTATTAAATTTTGGGGAAAAAAGTCCATATAAGGAATTAAAGAGAGGAGAAAAAAGAGAATTACCTACTCAAAGAAATAAATTTGGTGTTGAAGTTGATATTAATGGCGCTAAACATCATATAACTGTTGGTGAATATGAAGATGGAACAGCTGGTGAATTATTTATTAGTGGATTCAAGACAGGCTCTACAATGAGTGGTGTCTTAAATAGCTTCTCAGTTTCTATATCAGATAGTTTAAAGAGAGGAATGGATTTAGAAGATGTTATCCAAAAATATGTAGGTCAAGAATTTGAGCCAAAAGGATTTACGGATCATCCTTACATTAAAACTGCTAAATCTCCTTTTGATTTTGCTATGAGATGGATTGCAATTGAATACTTAGGAAAAACAGAATATGCAGATAATCCAGAAGCAATAAAAATTGAAGAACTAAGAGGCGTTAAAAACGGAGCTCTTAGAATTTATAAAAGACAAAATTTAAATGACTGGGACTTTAACCAAGTTATGAATGATCCTGAATTAGGTGGTTTTGTAGAAGCATCAAACGATGAACTAACCAAAAAAAAAGTAGAAGTATCAAATAAAAAATCACAAAACGGTAAAAAAACTGGGATTACATGTCCTGGTTGTGGTAATGAAATGAGTGTTGTTAAGGCAAATTGTTATGAGTGCCTTCATTGTTTCGAGAAAGTTGGTGGGTGTGGTTAATTATTTATATTAGTTTTATTTTCTAATTTTATGAATTTTAGAGTATCTACATTTAAGGATCGTTATTTATTCTATAAAAAAGAATTCAATATTAAAAAGGTTTCTACATGGATTAATTATTTACTCTATAAACCTCAATTCTACGCAATAGATTTTGGTTCTGAAACTAAAATAATCAAATATAAATCACAATATAATCTAATGATTTTTATACCTAAAAAAAAATTTAAACAATTTAAATTAATAAAGTATTTACCAGAAGATGTTTACTATGATAGAAATAATTACAAGGATTTATCAAAAGCTTTAACTAAAAAATCAAGAAAATTAAATTCAGGTAATATAATTACACAAGAACTAGCTTTTGATATTGATTCAAATAACATTTCATGTAAATATTGTAAAGGTAAATTAATAGTTTGCCCTTATTGTTTAAAAACTTCACATGAGAAAACTCTAGAATTCTATGATGAAATTAAAAAAGATTTCAATGAAATAAAAATTATTTATTCTGGTAGGGGATTCCATATTCATGTAAATGATAAAGAAGCTTATTTTTTAAATCTAAAACAAAGAATAAAAATAAATAAAAAATATAATAAATTTCCTATAGATGAATGGGTAAGCAAAGGCAATATAAGACTAATAAGGTTACCATATTCATTAAATTCATTAGTTTCTAGAATTTGTATACCTATAAACCCCAATTATAAATTTGAAAGAATAATAAACAAAAAATCTGTACCTAAATTTTTAAAATCCTAATAATCTTCGTCACCCTCATAATCAAAGTCATCATCCATATCTATGTCTTGGTCTTCTTCAGGTAATTCTTCTTTTTCTAGTTTTTCTTTTTTATCGTAATATTCTTTCTTCTTTTTTTTGTCAGCTTTCTTTTTTTTCATTATGAACCCCTCTATGTTTAACCCTTAACTTATATATAAATTTTACTTCATTTATTTTTTTAACATATTAATAAATAGGTTTAATCTTCATTAAGTCTTGGTCTTTTTCTACAGATTCTTTATTCTCCACTAAAATCTCTAAAATTTGACCTTTATTACTCTTAAAACCATAGTCTTTAGGTTTAATCTCATTCATAAGCTTCATCGCCTCTATTATACATACTGGATCTTTTGCATCAATTTCACTTCCGACCTCAACGTAAGGTTTAGATTCTGGACTTGATCTTGTATAAAAAATTCCTACCATAGGTGACTTAAGATAAAAAACATTTGTTTCTTCTACTTTATCTTCTAATTCTTGAATTGGTTTTTGTTCTGTTTCTTTTTTTATTTCTGTGGTTGTTTCTTCTACTTTACTTTCCAATCCTTCTCTTACTTGTAATTTTTTAACTCTTCTTAAACCTTTTTTGGATATCTCTATTAAAATTAAAGTTTTCCCATAATCAACAGGAGATCCATTCTCAACTTTAATATCATAAATAACTCCATCAACAATAGAATAAAGATAATTTCTATGACCTAATGATTCTATATATCCTAATATATCTCCTTTTTTAATTTCCTTATTATAATCTATATATTCACTATAATGAAATGTTCCTACAAAACCTGATCCAACTTCATCTATCTCTCTAATTT
>CAYHUM010000044.1:0-4964 GCA_964359945.1 Candidatus Woesearchaeota archaeon
TTTCATCTTTAATTTTCATAGCACATTTTTCTCCATCTAAATTAACACTACAAAAAGGAACTCTTACAAATCCCCTATGTTTATTTATAATTTCTTTTAGAGCTTTAAATGTTTTAGCATCTTTAGTGTTATTCTTAAAATAAATATTAGCATTTTCCTTAATTTTTTTATCAACTAAAATAGAATTTTTCTCTACTTCCTTTAATAAATTTTTTACATTTACATTAATTCTTCTTAGGTCCGTTCTTTTAACTAAAGTTACTTTATTGGATTTAACTTCTTTAGGTCCTATTTCTATTCTTAAAGGAACTCCAAATAATTCATAATTATTGTATTTAAACCCAGGACTTTCTGCACTATTATCAAATTTAACTCTGTATTTACTTAATTTTCTTTGTATTTCTTTACATCTAATTTCAACTTTCTTATTTTCCCTATCATCTTTAGAAAAATAAATTGGAATAATTACAATTTGAACAGGAGCAATATCAAAAGGTAATACTAGTCCATTATTATCACCATGAATACTAATTAAAGCAGCCATAGTACGCCATATTCCAGGACCATAACAAGACTGCCATGCATATTTTTCTTTTTTATCCTTATCCAGAAATTTAATATTATATGCTTTAGAGAAATTTTGTCCTAGGTCATGAGTAGAAGCTAATTGTATTTTTCTACCATCATTCATTATAGTATCTGGGCTATAAGTATTATCTGCTCCTTTAAATTTGTCCCATTGAGGTCTTTTAAAGAACAAAAATGGTATAAATAATTTATCATGGATAACTTTTTTACTTATTTCTAGGTCTTTATCAACTTGTTTTAAGACCTCTTCATGACTTGTAAAAACATCATGAGTTTCAAAGAATAAAAATTCTCTTCCTCTTATAAATGGTCTAGTTGTTTTCTCATTTCTATATGCAGTTATTCTTGATTGATATCCTTTAAAAGGTAAATCATTATAACTTCTTAACCATAAACTGTATAAAGGATAAATTTGTGCTTCTCCTGTTGGCCTTAAAGCAAATCTTTCTTCTAGTTTTTCATTACCAGCTTCAGTAACCCAAAATACATCTGGTGTAAATCCTGCATGTTCTTTTTCTTTCATTAAATTATCTCCCTTAACAACTACAGGAAATAAAAATGGTTCATGATTATCTTTTTCTACTTCTTCTTCTAAGTACTCATAAATTTTTCTTATTATTCTAAATCCATACGGTCTATGAACAATAAAACCTTGAATTCCAAATCTTATATCAGCTAATTCTGCTTTTTGTACTATTTGAGTAAACCATTCAGAAAAATCATCTTGTTTCTTTACAGTTATCCCTATAATTTCCTTTTTCTCCATTAACTTTAAAAGAATTTATTATATTAATAAGCTTTTCTCTTTAAAAGTTTCTAATTGCGTTAAAACTTATTTAACAAATTCGACATTGTCTAAATACTTAAATGCATTATCCCCAGTTAAAAATTTTATATTAAGTTTTTTAGCTATGATATAACCTATTGCATCAATATAACTTATTTTAAACTTAGTTTTTTCAATAAATCTTATTCTAAATTCAACCGCATCTTTAATAATTTCAGGAGTTATATCAATACAATTATCTAAATATGTTTTAAATTTATTTTCAGCTATTTCTTTACTAATCTCTTTTAAAAGATAACTATAAAATTCCATTAAGTTCAGTAAAGTTATTATAATTTTAGAACCCTTAAACCTAGCGTAATTTGGATTTCCCCTATTTAATTCTACTAAAGCATAAGTATCAAAAAAATATATATTAGTCCCAGCCTTCATCCACAATCCTCATAATTTCCTTTGTAGATTTCTTTAAGACTTTTTTTAAACTACCAAATTCTTTATTTAAATTAACAGATTCCTTTGGGATAAGTATAGTTAACTTTTTACCAGGTTTTATTTTAACTCCTTTAATCTTGTTTCTAGGTAAAACTATAGCAAGAGAGTTCCCCCACTTCTTTACTTCAGTTTCAATTTCTATCATAAATGAGACAAAGTATCACTAATATATAAATCTTTCTATTTAAAAATTAAACTATTCTCCAATCACCTTAACTAAAACTCTTTTCTTACGTTGACCATCAAATTCTGCATAATATATTTGTTCCCATGGTCCAAAATCTAATTTTCCACTACTAATAGCAACTACAACTTCTCTACCCATGACAGTTCTCATTAAATGTGCATATGCATTATCTTCACCAGTTAAATTATGTTCATAGTGTTTATCTATAGGAACTAATTGTTTTAACCATTTTTGATAATCATTAATCAATCCAGATTCAGCATCATTAATGTAAATAGAAGAAGTAATATGCATTGCATTAACTAAAACTATCCCTTCTTTTACCTTAGATTTTTTTACTATTTCCTCTACTTTATCTGTAATATTAATAAATTCAATTCTATTCCCTGTATTAAACCATAAATGTTCTGTGTAACTTTTCATTTTCTATATATTTAATTTTAATATTTTTAGTATAAACTCGTCTATTTCTTTTATTTTATCTTTATTTAAACTTATTTGTAATCCATAATGAGCAGGTTTTGTTACTATAAGTCTTCCCTTAATTAATTCTTTTGCTACTTTGTCAATTTCCTTACCCAAATGTGAAGGAAAGCCTCTTTTAATAGTATCATAATGTGTGTGAACTCCTCCAATCACTTTTTTTCTTCTTAAATGATATAATATAGTAGCTTTAATTTTATCTTTATCTGAAAATTCCATAATGTTTTTAAATACTTTTTATATTTAAATGTTTCTATTTATGTAAATTAAAAACAAAAATAGAAAGATTTATAAATGAGTGCGTATTTTGTGTATACTATGAAAAACGAAACAATATTTATAGAGGTATTTGGAACTAATCCTGTAATGAAAGTACTAGACTTTTTAATAACATATCAATTATTTGACTATCCTTTAACAGAAATAGCAAAGAAATCTAGAGTTGGTTATTCTACTCTAAAGACTTTCTTGAATAAATTAGAAAAAAACAATATGGTAATAAAAACAAGAAAGGTAGGAAAATCTTATTTATATAAAATAAATACAAATAATCCTGCCATAAAACAATTAATTAAACTAGACTGGAATTTAATTAAGGGTTCAGAAGTCATGGCTTATAGTTAAAGAATACTATATTCTATTTTTACGAGCCCGCCAGGATTTGAACCTGGATCAATCGGTCCGAAGCCGACTACACTATCCGAATTATGCTACGGGCCCTACAAAAAGTATTAATATTAGTAATTTAAAAGTTTAACTATTATGCAATTAATTTATAATAATAAAACCTATAAAGTAGTATATTGTAATACATTTTTTACAAGATTAAAAGGATTAATGTTCTATAGAAAATTAAGAGATAATGAATTTTTTTTATTTAAATTAGATAAGGAATATAAATTAAGAGCTTCTATTCATATGTTATTTGTATTTTTTCCTATTAAAGTTGTATGGTTAAATTCTAAATATGAAATAGTAGATGTAAAAAAAGCTTATCCTTTTACTTCTTTTATAATGCCTAATAAAAAAGCTCAGTATATTCTAGAAAGTAATTTAAATAATAATTTTAAGATTGGAGATAAAGTAACTATTCATTAAACTTTCTTGCAGCTTTTAATATTAATTTTTTCTCAGCTTTAGCAACAACTTGTCTTATCAATTGTACAGCATCAGGATTAGCACTTATTGAATCAATACCAATAGAAACTAAAAATTCAGCCATTTTAGTATTACTTCCAGCTTGCCCACATATAGAAGTTTTTACATTATATTTTTGACAAGTCTTAACTACTTTTTTAATTTCTCCCAAAACAGCAGGATGTAGCTCACTAAATAATTTCTGAATTCTTTCATTATTACGATCTATTCCTAAAGTTAATTGAGTTAAATCATTAGTACCAAAACTAATAAATGAAATTCCTTCTTTACATAATTCATCTATAATCCAACAAGAAGCAGGAGTTTCAATCATAACACCAAATTCGATATCCTTTAAAGGCTCAAGGCCAACTTCACGCATAATATCCTTCGATTTAATTAGTTCATCAACATTAATTAAAAAAGGTAACATTATTCCTACATTACTATAACCCATGTCATGAACTCTTTTTATAGCCTCAAATTCTGCTTTTAATATACCAATTTCATCTAAACCTCTTCTTATACCATGCCATCCAATCATAGGATCTGTTTCAGTTGGTTCTTCATCACCTCCTTCTAAATTTCTATATTCATCTGTTCTTATATCAGAAGTTCTTACCCATACAGGCTTTCCAGAAAATGCTTTTGCTATTCCAGAAATCCCTTTAACTAATAATTCAATATATTCTTCTTCTCTATTATCTCTTATGTATTTAGCAGGATGTACCCCTCCTTCAGCTATCATAAATTCTAACCTTACTAAACCAACACCATCTGCCCCAGTCATTGCAGCTCTTTCTGCATGCCCAGGTAAATCAGAAATAACTTTAATTTCAGCAGTAGTTTCTATTTCTCCTCTAGTATAAGAAACTTGTTTTTCTTCTTCATGTTTAATCTCAATTTTTCCTCTATATACTTTACCATTAGTCCCATCTACAGTAATAATATCATTTTCATTTAAAATTTCAGTAGCTTTTTCTGTTCCAACTACACATGGAATCTGTAATTCACGAGATACAATTGCAGCATGACTTGTGCTGCCTCCCTGATCAGTAACTATAGCACTAGCTTTTTCCATAGCTACGACAAAATCAGGATTAGTCATCTTTGTAACTAAAATATCCCCTTGTTTAATTTTGTATAAATCCTTAATTTCATGAACAATTTTTACAGGACCAGAAGCAATTCCTGGAGAAGCAGCTAATCCTTCTAAAATAGACTCTTCACTAATCTCTTCATGTTCTTCTTCTTTTTTATGTAGTGTAGTAATACTTCTTGTTTGTACAA
>CAYHUM010000045.1:0-4943 GCA_964359945.1 Candidatus Woesearchaeota archaeon
CTAATACAGATGAAAATAAAGGATTTATACTTAATTTTGCTATGGCTTATGGTGGACGTACAGAAGTTATAGATGCAATTAAGACTATGGCTGAAAAAATAGATAATAAACAACTTAAAATAGATGAAATCAATGATGAAGTATTTAGTAGTTATTTATATAGCGATAAAGAGCCAGATTTAATAATAAGAACAGGTGGGGAACAAAGAACAAGTAATTTCCTTATATGGCAGAGTGCTTATTCTGAATGGATTTTCCTAGAAAAAATGTGGCCTGAGTTTGAAAAAGAAGATTTAGTTAAGTGTTTACAAGATTATGAGAAAAGAGAAAGAAGATTTGGCAAATAATAAAATTTATATATTTTAAAATTATTCTTATTTTTTATGGAAGAGCCTGATTTCATTGGTAGCTGGTCTATGAATCCTTCATTAAGACCTATTGGATATGGAAATTTTAAAATGTATATAAAAGAAAGAAAAAGTATAAAAGAAGGAGTGGAGCTAATAAAAGGAACTATTGAGGATTGTTTTGGAAATGCTGTTTTTGATGGAGAATTGAGTCCAGAACATATAAAATTTACAAAAAAATATTTTTCAGAATCTGTCTTAAATGGAGCCGCTCCTGGTAAAATAAAATACGAAGGTAAAAAAATTGGTGATAAGTATTTTGGAGAGTATACAGTTATAAACGTCACTACTAAGGGCGCACCTTTGGATTTAGATTTCCAACCAGAAGGGATGTGGAAATCTAATTTTGTTTTAGAACAATATTTTGATTATACTATGAATTAAGATATTCTTCCTGACAAATACATATCATATTCTTTTACAATATCATCTGCTATATTAGAACAATTAGAACATTTCTTTTCTCTAAGTTCATTTATACCTTTTTGAAGTATTTTGGATAATTCAACTTTATTTGGTTTTTCTTCCATATTTGACCATATTCCATACTTATTAATAATATGCGTGTAGTTATTAAGATAAAGATGGTTTCCATTGCTACTATGGTTTTTTATGAGAAGTGATAATTTACTCTCTAATTGACTAATATTAAATTCTTTATTATGATTTGTAATATTAATTGTTCTACTATATTTCTTGTTCATTTTATTTTTTTAAATAATTTTTTTCAATAGCATCTTCTAATTTTAAGCAATTTCTACATTGATAATCACTTGCTTGTTCTGATAATTCCTCTTTTACATTAGTCAATATTTCTACTAATTGAGATTTTTCTATAAATGGTATATATTTATTTATAATTAATTGATAATCAGCAAAATTATAATGTTTTCCGTTTACATTACAGTGTTCTTTTGCATAAAATATTAACATTCTTTCTAGTTCCCATGTATTCTGTATTTCTGTTTTCCCTGGTTCTGTATCTGATTCTCCAATTCCCATTTTAATTCCGTTTAATATATCTTACTACACTATTAAGATTTATATTCTTTGTGCTATCAATAACAAGAACATTATGTTTATTCTCATAAGCTTCATTAAGGCAAATATCCATTATTTCTGTTTCTAGATTGTCCATGACTTTATCTTTATCATAACCTTTATTCTCTAATCTTTTTTTAAGTACCTTTAAATTACATTTAGTTATTATGCATAAATCTATGTATTTACTAGGAATTAAATGACTTAAATGTGAATCTATAATTAAACCATTTTTATTTTGCTTAATGATTTTAACAACAGCATTTACAAACTTATAATCATCTACAATCTTAGCTTTTCTTTTCTTATCATAACCAATAACTAATTTATTTTTTTTAAGTAATTCTTTTATACCTATGTATCTATAATTCAATAATTTAGAAAGTTTCTTTGCTAAAGTAGTCTTACCAGTTGCTACACTTCCTGAAACTATAATATTCTTCATCATTAAACCTTAAAAAAGAAATATTTTTATATCTTCCGATTATATATAAAACATGCCTACAATCTTAAAGGATATTTCTAGGTCTTTTAGTGAGTATGTAATTTTACCTGGAAAAATAAGAAGAAATACAAGGATAGATGACGTTAATCTAAATAGTAAACTTACTTCTAGTATAGATATTCCTTTACCTTTCTTAAGTGCTGCTATGGAGTCTGTTTCTGGGGATAGATTAGCTATAGCATTAGCTTTACATGGAGGTTTAGCTGTATTACCTTGTGGAAATGTAAGCATAGAAAGACAAGTTAATTATGTAAAAGCTGTAAAAAGATTTAAAGCAGGATTTCAAGACCAAGTAATTACACTAAAACCAGAACAAAAAATTTCTGAAGTCGTAGAAATAATGAACAAACATGGTTATACTAAATTTCCTGTTGTAGATGATTCAAGGAAATTAATTGGATTATTAACAAAAGAAAGATTTCATCCTTCTAGGCATTTAGACCAAACAGTAGATTCAAGAATGATGATACTAAAAGAACTTAAGTATGGTTATGAAGGAACTACTTTAACAGAAGCTAATTTAATGATGGCCGAACACGGTATTAACGTATTACCTATAATAGACAAACAAGGAATTCTTAAATCAGTTGTGTTTAGAAAAGATTTAGACAAAAGAAAAGAATATCCTAATTCATTTATTCATAATGTAGATAAACGTTTAATGGTAGGTGCTGCTATAAGTACTCATCCTGAAGATTTAGAAAGAGCAGATGAATTAATTGAAGCAGGAGTAGATATTTTATTCATTGACGCTTCTATTGGTCATAGTGAATATCAAGAAGATATAATTAAGGAAATAAAATCGAGATATAAAATTCCTATTTATGGAGGTAATGTAGTAGATGAAGAAGGTTTCATGTTTTTGGCTAAATTAGGAGTGGATGGTATTAAGGTTGGACAAGGTTCAGGTTCTATATGTACAACTAGAAGAGTAACTGCACATGGTCAAGGTCAAGCAAGTACTGTAATGGAATGTGCACAAGCAAGAAATAAATTTTACAAAAAAACAAGAAAATATATTCCTATTTGTTCAGATGGAAGCATAGATGGAACAGGAGATATGGCAGTTGCATTTGCTTTAGGAGCAGATACAATAATGATGGGCAAGTATTTTGCTGGATTTACAGAGAGTCCTACTGAAGTAATTAGGAGTAAAACTATAAATGATGGTAATGGTGTAATAAGAGCAGATGTAAAGCCTTATTGGGGAGAAGCATCTTTACGAGGAAGAAATCCTGAAAGATATGGACAAGATTCACAATGGCGTTATGTTATAGAAGGTGAAGAAGGATATGTACTTCATAAAAGTTCAATATATGATAGAAATAATGGTTTGTTAAGAGATATTTATACTTTAAGAAAAGCTATTTATGATTCTGGTTGTTTATCTTTACAAGAATTTCATAAAAAAGCTATCTTAAAATTACAAAGTATGGCTTCATTTAAAGAAGGTTCATTAAATATTGCGAGAGATTAAATTTATTTTCTTCTTAACTTAACTACTATTGCTAAAATTAAAACTATAACAATTAATATTCCACCTATTAATAATAAAATATTTAGTAAATTATTTTGTTTTCCTGTTCCTACTGTTGCGCCTGTTACTTCACTCAATGCCTTACTAGTTTGACTTTGTTTACTTTCTGTTGTAGTTTTACTTGCTGTTTTAGGAGTTTCTTCACTAGGTTCTTCTGTAGTTTTAGTTGGAGTTTTTGTTGGACCTGATCCTCCTCCACCTTCATTTGTAGAACTTGAAGAACTACTACTTGAACTTGAAGAAGAACTTGATGAGCTTCCAATTAATTTATTAGTAATAGTAAAATCAACAGGATTTGAATCTTTATCTGATGTTTCAAAACTAAAACCTAGATTTTTTAGATTATAATTACCTATGCCTTTAACTTTTATGGTAAGTAAATCCCATGTTCCTTTTTCTATATAATTTTTTCCATCTATGGTAAATACTCCTATCCTATATCTTCCTTCTTTATTATCATGTTTTGCAGTATCCATATTCTTTGTTACAGAACCAAATTCAGGATTTAAAACTTCAAATTCATTATTATAAAGAATATCAATTTGTATTCCTGCTAAATCTACATCTGTATTTAATTTAATTGGAATTTCTATAACACTATTTTTTACTTCTGGTCCTATTGTTATTTCTGAAGCATAAATTAATTGTAAAGATAATAAAAATACAAACATAAACAAAAATATTTTTTTCATATTTATCTATATAATACCAATAAATTTATATACTTTTTTGTATTTGTTTAAGAGATGTTTAATAAATGGGGGTTAGAGTGATAAATAAAAAAGGTATTTCTATAATTGGACTATTTGTTATATTTATTTTAATATTAATTCTAGGAGTTAATTATGTTGTATCTGAAATTAGAAATGATAGTAAAGATATTATAGATAATAATAATGAAAGTAATATTTCAGAACAATTTAATGAGACTTTTTCTGAAAATATTTCTATAACTGAACTTATAATAGAAGAAAATACAGCAAATGAGGTTCAATTATTAATAAGCTCCTGTACTACTATTAGCTCTCCTGGAATATATACATTAAATTCTAACATAATAAACAGCAGTGCAACCAAATGCATAAATATCACTTCAAGCAATGTTGTTTTTGATGGTGCGGGTTACACAATTGACGGCATAGATACAGCAAACACTTATGGTGTTTATGTTTATAATCCAGCAACAGCTCTAACTAATGTCACAGTTAAGAATTTGGTAGTCACAGATTGGGGTTTTTCTGGTATTTGGTATCAAAATGCTCGGAACGGAAACATCGCTAACAACACTGCAAACTCTAATGTCATTGGAATTTATTTATACCCTTTAAGCAACAGCAACACCATATTCAACAATACCGCAAAGTCGAACGGCAACTATGGAATTTATATTGGATCTTCTAGTAGCAATATTTTGACAAACAATACCGCAAACTCGAACACTTTTGGTGGAATC
>CAYHUM010000046.1:0-4263 GCA_964359945.1 Candidatus Woesearchaeota archaeon
GTCTATTCATAATTTGTAAATAAGGATCATATAAATTTCTTATAGCTCTTCTTGTTGCAGGTTCATTTCCAGTATAACTTTGAGGTACATCTCCAAATACAGAATTTAAACCACCTGGACAAAATAAACAAGTTCCATGACTACATTTAGCAGGCTTGGCAAATAAACTTATGGGAGCTACTCCTGAAATAGTTCTTGTAGGTTTAACTAATAATATTTTTTTAAGTTCATTATAATCTTCTATACTAGAACTAAATAAAATTTCTGCATCTTTAGGAAATCTAGTATTATATTTTCTTACAAAATCTAGTTTTAATTTAGTTAGTAATTTTTTATCAGGTTTTCTTTCTTTAATTTCTTGTATTAATTCTGTATATTGCATAAAAATACCTAGAAAAATCATTTTATATATTTTACTATAAACAATAAATTTATAAATTTTATTATCTTTAATAAATTAAAATGACAGAAGATAAAACTTTAGAAGGAATAATTGCAGGTTTAAGAGAAAGTTCACTAAATTTTGGACGTGGTGTAACACTTTTAATAAAGGATGAAAAAAACATATTCCATGATGAAATTCTTTATTGTAGAAACGAAGAATCACAAAAAGAGTACTTAAGTGTATTAAAAAAAGATCAAAAGGTAAAATTATTCAGTTATAATGAGAACCATGGATGCTATCATAAAATTCAAATCTTAGAAGAAACAAAAGTATCAAATAAATAAAAAAATAATAAACAATAAATTTATAAGTTTTTAGTCATTATTAACTAATTCTTCAATCAAAAACTTTTTAAATAACCTATCATTAAATCTATATATGAAAAAAGAGACTATTAACTTATTAATAGCTATGCTTATTGTTATTGGAATAGGTATTGTAGGCTCATCACTTTATACAGGGCAAGTAACTAAAACTTATATTAACTTAACTTGTATTGACTCAGATAATGGTTATAATTTATATGAAAAAGGAACTTGTAAATACAATAAAAGATCATTTACAGATTATTGTAGCTCTGAAAAGATAGCTGAGCGTTATTGCTCAAAACAAGGATGTACTTTTAATATTACTTCTTGTCCTATTGACTATACTTGTAAAAATGGTGCTTGTATCTCTACATTAGATGTATGCCAAGATTCTGATAATGGATTTAATATTTATGAAAAAGGTTATTGTAGAGATAGTACAGGAACTAAAACAGATAGATGTGGTCAAGAATGGATGTGTTCAGCAGCTGGTTCTCCTTATTGTGTATCTAAGTTATACAAATGTCCTGAAGGCACGTCATGTACACAAGATGCAGTATGTGTTCCTATAAGTAAATAATATGAAAATAAAGATTAATCATTGTATTTTATATTTAATTGTTTTTTCAGTAATTTTTATTTTAGGATGTACTCAACAACATAGTAAAACTACCCAAGGACTTGGTAATTTGTGTACAGGTGAACAATGTGATGAATATTGTTATAATAATTCTCTTGAATGTGAAAAATATTGCAGGGAAAATCCTTCTAATGAGATGTGTAAAGAAAGATTTTCATATGTTTATAGTGAACAAATAACTACTCCTAAAAAACCTATTAATGTTAAGGGTTGCGAAGGTAAAGGAACAATTACATTTACTCATTCACCCATGAAATTAGAAGATTTAGAAATAATACAACCAATGGGATTAATGATAGGTGGCCATGTTATTCCTATAGACCATCAATATTATTTTCCCTATGATTGGATTCCAGAACTTAAAGAAGAAAATTTGAAAGATGTTTATACTCCTGCAGATGGTGTTGTTACATCTATAGAAAGAATGCCTGAATTTTTTAATACTGCAAAAGGTACAAATTTAGGGGATTATCGTTTAGTTATTCATCATACATGTACATTTTTCACTATCTATATACACCTTAGACAATTATCTCCTAAACTTAAAGATGCTCTTGGTCAAAAAGAAAGAATAAACACTCCTATAAAAGTAAATGCAGGTGAATTAATAGGGAGAACAACATCATTTGACTTTTCTGCACATAATGAAGATATTATTTTACAAGGTTTTATTGTTCCAAATCATTATGATGGAGAGCCTTGGAAAATTCATACTGTTGACCCATTTGATTATTTTGAACAAGGATTAAAGGAAAAATTATTAGCAAAAAATATGAGAAACACAGAACCTTTAGGAGGCAAAATTGATTATGATGTTGATGGTAAACTTATAGGAAGTTGGTTTAAAGAAAATACTAATGGTTACAAAGGAATAAAAAGTCCAGAATATTGGGGGACTCATGTTTCTTTTTCTCCTAATGCACTAGACCCAAATTACTTTATAATATCACTAGGGGATTTTAAAGGAGAAGCTAAACAATTTGCAGCTAAAGGAAATAAACCTAATCCTAAAGATGTAGATGTTTCTTCAGGCTTAATTAAATATGAATTAATTGGTTATGATTATTTTGATAATTTAGGAAATATATGGGATAGAAAAAGTTACACAGGAAGTTTACAAGTAAAAGAAGCTACAAGTACATATGGAGTTGTTCTTGTTCAATTAGTAGATAAAAGAAAACTAAAATTAGAAATATTTCCAGATAAAAAAATAAATGAAATTTCAGAATTTACAAATAATGCTATTATATATGAAAGATAAATTCTAGAAACCTTTTTATATATAATACATAAACAAAAATTATGAAAAAATTTGAAATGCCTGCTCCTTTATGGAAAAGAGGTTTAGCTTATATTATAGATATGATTATTGTTAATGTATTTATTATATCCCCATTTAACCCTATTTTTAAAGGTGTAAGATTTACAAACATAAAAGATATTTATTCCATATCAAACCCAAATTTATTTTTAGCATTAGTAATAATTTCAATATTAACTATTTTATATTTTACAATTTTAGAATATAAATTAAGACAAACACTAGGAAAATCTTTATTAAACATTTCAGTTATATCCTTAAATAAAAAACTTACATTTTCACAAACTTTATTAAGGAATCTAACTAAACCTTTTGTAATTTTACTTATAATAGATACGTTTTATATAATTGTAAGTAAAGATCAAAGATACCTAGAAAAAATATCCAAAACAAAAGTAATACAAGAAATAAAATGAAAAAGTGGAAAATAGTATTATTAACAATTTTATTATTATGGCTAGTTAGCTATATAGTAGCATCATTCTTTAAAGACTCTAAAATAAACTTAGAAGATAAAATAGCAGTTATTCCTATTTATGGACCTATAACAATTTCAGGATCAAGTAGCTTTATAATAGAAGAATCAGGAAGTTCCTCAAATTCAATAATAGAATTTTTAGATAAAGCAAATTCTGATTCGAGTGTAAAAGCAATTATTCTTGAAATAGACAGTCCAGGAGGTACAGTAGTTGCTTCTGAAGAACTAGCAAATGCAGTTAAAAGCTCAAATAAACCAACAGTAGCATTAATAAGAGAAGTAGGAGCATCAGGAGCATATTGGGTTGCATCATCAGCAAATAAAATAATAGCAAGTCCAATGTCAATTACAGGAAGTATAGGAGTACTTGGTTCTTACTTAGAATTTAGTGAAATCTTTGAAAAATATGGAATTACATATCAAGAGTTGACTGCAGGAGAACTTAAAGAAATAGGAAGTCCATTTAAACCATTAACACCAAAAGAACGTGAAATTATACAAAAAAAAATAAATTTAATACATGATTATTTCATAGATGAAGTTTCAAGAAATAGAAATTTAAGTGTAACCCAAATACAAGAAATAAGATCAGGATTATTTTACCTAGGAAGAGAAGCTATTGACTTAGGTTTAGTTGATTACCTAGGAAATAAAGATTTAGCTATAAATGTAAGTAAAGAATTAGCAGGAATAAAAGAAGCTAAAATTATTACATATGAAAGAAAAGTTTCATTTTTGGATATATTCTCAAAATTATCTGCAAATCAATTTTATTATATAGGAAGAGGAATAGGTGCTTCTATGTATATTCAAGCTAAAGGTAATGGTTTTAGTATAAGAACATGAAATTAAGGCATAAAATTCTGATATTAATCGGAGCTATTATTTTTATTTATTACTTGCTTAGCATAGTAGCTATTAAAGATTATTTATCAAAATTATTTTTTAATGAAACTATAGCAACTATAATTCTAATAATAATCATACCTTTATTAGCTTGGATTATTTTAAAATACACTTCTTCAGTAGTTAGAAAACAATTAGAAAAAACAAGAAATAAAAGTGAAATTA
>CAYHUM010000047.1:0-4217 GCA_964359945.1 Candidatus Woesearchaeota archaeon
GGAGTATCAAATGTCATGGCGGCTTATGCAGTTAATAAGCTAGATTCTGTTCAACATATAGAGCTTGGATTTGCATGGGATTCAAATATTAAAAAATTTGTTCTTCCTTATTCAATAGAAAGCATAGTGTATGAAGTTACAACACGGCCAGTAGTTTTAAGTAATGGAATATTTAAAATTTCAAAGGCTTGTTCTCCGGAAGGTATAATAAAATTTAAAGAAATCGGAAAACAAAATACTTATTGCATAGTTCATTCTGAAGTATTTACTTTTTACAAATATTTTAAGAAAAAAGGCTTAAAATTTGTTCATTATAAAGCAGGTTTTCCTGATCATTCTTTTAAAGTCATAGAGACAATAATAAAACTTGGTTTTGGGTCTAATGAGCCAATTAATATAAAAGGAGTTAATATAAAACCGATAGATTTTACCAGAGAAGTGCTAAAAAGACTTGAACGCCCTAAAGATTATAAAGAAGTAGAAGATATTTGGGTTAAAGTATATGGAAAAAAGAATGGAGAGAATAAGAAGATAGAAATGGATTGTCTTGTTGGTACATTAAAGGGATGGGAAGAATCAGGAAGTAATATAGACACAGGAATGTCAATTTCTATAATGGCTCAAATGCTAAAAAAGGGCCTTATAAAAGAAGTTGGTATTACGGCTCCAGAAGTAGCCGTTCCACAGTTAGAATTTTTTAAAGAACTTAGGAAAAGGGGAATGCATATTTATTTGAATAATAAAGAAATACTATAGTTAACATGAGCGATAAATACAATAGGCAATTAGCTTTAGAAGAAGAACAGACTTTGCTATCAAGAGAAAGAACTATGCAACAATACATGGCTACTGGTTTAGCGTTTATAGGTGCTGGCTTATTAATTATAAAATTTTTTACTGGACAAATTTATATGTTTATTGGCATATTGCTGATTATTATAGGATTTTGGCAGATGTGGCATGCTTACCAAAGATTTAAAAAATATAGGAAAATAACAAAAAAGATAAGAAAAAAAGAAAAAGATCTCGGTTTAGAAATAGGAGAGTAATATCATCTTAAAATAGTTTTAAATAAATTTATAGGTAAAATGAAAGGAATAGTAACTTGCCCAGAATGTGAGCATAAACAAGAAATGAAAATTCCCGATAAAATGTGTATCCCTTTCTATAAATGTGATGGGTGTAAAGAATTAATTAAAGCCAAAAATAGTTGTTGTGTATTTTGTGATTATGGTGATAAACCATGTCCTTTTAGTAATAAACATTTATTAAAGTAAATAGATTAAAAATTAGTAATCTATATAAATATTAAGTATGGTGGTTAGCTATGGGTAAAAAATATATAGTAGAGTATGATAGAGAAAGTTGTATAGGTGCAGCAGCATGTGTAGCAGTAGACCCAGACCATTGGACATTAATGGAAGACAATAAAGCAGATTTAATTGGCTCTGATAGAAAGAATACAAAAAAACAAACTATAGAGATTGATGAAAAAGATTTTGAAAAGATGAAAGCAGCTGCCGAATCATGCCCTGTTACTGTTATACACATAGTAGATAAACAAACAGGTAAAAAGATAATTTAGAAATGGAAGATTATGCTGTACCATCTGAAAGGAGAAAGAAAAGACACAAAAGAAGATTAACTCCTTACAAGAGGGGCGGCTCTTTAAGGACACAGAAAAGATAAAAAATGGAAACAGAAAAAAGTCTTGAAAATCGTATTAAGAATGAAGATGATGAATTTACAAATGTTTTTTCAACTGGTCTTAAACATTGGACTACTAAACTCGGATATTTATCCGCATTTAGTGGTTATTTAAAGGGGGCATACTCTTTTTATATTAATGCAGAATCTACAGTTCCATGGTTTATTGCATCAACAGGTCTTTTAGCACTATCTGTACTTCATACCATTGCAATGGGTAAAACATATATAAATAAATATAGTAAATAATAGATATTAATATTCTACTCCCTTTCTAGCAATTCCAGGAGCCTTAATAGACTTCATGTCAGTAACAATATCAGAAATTTTTATTAATTCTTTTGGTGCACTTCTTCCTGTTAGTATAAGATTTGTTTCCTTAGGTAAATTTTTTATTAAATTTAAAACATCTTTTAATTTGATTAATTTAAAATAAAGTGCAACATTTACTTCATCCAAAATAAGTAAAAATGGTTTTTTCTTCATAACATTCTTTGCAAATTTTAATGCATTATTTGCTAATTCTATATCAAGCTTTCTTATTTCATCTGCAGAAATTTTTTTCATCTTAAACATAAATTTATGCTTTCCTTTTACCTTTGTTACAAATTGTGGTCTTCCAAACTGATAAATTCTAAAATTTTTATGTTTAAACATATATTCTCCTATATTCTTCCTACCCTTAAGAAATTGTATAACTATAACATTTTTATTATGACCAAGTGCCCTAAGAGCATGACCTAAAGCAGCACTTGTTTTTCCTTCTCCATCACCAGTAAAAAGATAAATTCCTCCCATTATCTAGCAAACCTCGTACCTACATAATATGATAATATTCCAGCTATCATAGCTATGATGACCATTTCAAAACCACTTCTAAGCCAACTTCTTTTAGATACCATACTTTTGAAAATCCCTATACTAAATAAAAGAAAAATAGTTAATGCTATAGATAAAATTCTAGCACTGCTTACGTCTAAAAAGATAAAAGGTAAAATTATAACTAAACCAATTAAACAAGCCAAAAACATTACAATAGCACTTAATATAGGATTTTTAAATTCTTTATGTTTAGAAATTTCTGCTTGTGATTTTGTTGATAAATAATCACCAGCTGCCATTGATATAGCATTAGATAAAGTTGCAAGTAATCCTGCTAATATTATTAAATTACTTTCACTAATAGCAGCGCTCATTCCGAGCACAGCTCCAAAAGTAACCATTAATCCATCTTCTCCGCCAAATACCCAATCCTTTACAGTTAATTTAGTTTTTTCGATTAAAAATTTTTTTATATTCATTAGAACATACACTCCGCACAAGCATGTCCACCACTATATTCTGCATGTGCACTTACTTTCTTATAAGGTTCTATATACAAAACTTGTTCTTTTTTACTTCCATATCTATAAATTGTAATACCTTTGCATTTTAGTTTATAAGCTAATAAATAAGCCTTTTTTACATCTTGAATTGAAGCATTTTTAGGTAAATTGATAGTTTTACTTACTGCATTATCTGTATACTTTTGAAATGCAGCTTGATGTTTTATATGCCATTCCGGTTTAATATCCAAAGCAGTAACAAATAATATTCTAATATCTTTAGGAATAATCTTAATCTTCTGTATACTTCCTATTTTAGCTATCCTTTCCATAAGTTCTCTGCTATAAAATTTTCTTTCTTTGGCTATTCTTTCAAATTCTGGATTTATTTCCAAAAGTCTTGTTCCTTCTAAAACTTCTCTTATATAAGAAACAGCAAATAAGGGTTCTATTCCAGAAGAACAACCAGCAATTATGCTTATAGTTCCTGTTGGTGCAATTGTAGTTAGTGCAGAATTTCTAAATGCTTTATATTTTTTCTTCCAGATACTTTTATTAAAATTAGGAAAATTACCTCGTTTCTTTGCTAATTGAAAAGATATTTTCCTTGATTCATTTTGTATAAACTTCATTATCTTTTCTGCTAATTTAATCGCTTCTTTACTATCATATCTTACCCCAAGTTTAATCAACGCCTCAGCCCAACCCATTATGCCTAATCCAATTCTTCTATTATTGTTAGTCATCTCATTTATTTTATCTACCGGAGTTTCTTGCGCATCAACTACGTTATCTAAAAAATGTACACCAAATTCTATTAATTTTCTTAGCCTTTCAAAATCAATTTTTTTATTTTTAACAACTTTTGCTAAATTAATACTTCCTAAAACACATGATTCATAAGGATATAATGGCTGTTCACCACAAGGATTTGTACTTTCTATAGGTCCTAAACTAGGAACGGGGTTAGAAATTGATTTATTTATTCTATCTATAAATATTAATCCAGGATCTCCTGTAAGCCACGCATTTTTAACAATTAAATCAAATACCTTCCTAGCATTTAATCTTCTTATAACCTTTTTAGTTTTCGGATTAATCAATTCATAATATTTATTTTTTTGTACAGCCTGCATAAAACGATCTGTAACTGCGACTGAAATATTAAAATTCGTTAATAATTTC
>CAYHUM010000048.1:0-4125 GCA_964359945.1 Candidatus Woesearchaeota archaeon
AATTTATTAATAAGAAGTCTATTTCTTATATTAGTCTTGCAGGTGGTGCTTTAGTTGAATATCTTGCAGGAAAAAAATTACCAGGACTAGAAGCTTTGAAAATAAAGAGGTAAAAAATGTATGATGTTATTTGTATGGGTTCAGCAAGCATAGATGCTTTTGAAAAAGCTCAGCAAGTTTTAAAATTAAGAAAAGGGAATAGTCCTTTAATGTGTTTTAAATTAGGTTCTAAATTATTAACAACACATATGGAAATACAAACAGGAGGAGGAGGAACAAACTCAGCTGTTTCTTTAAGAAGACTAGGGCTAAAAACAGCTTATCTAGGAAAATTAGCTGATGATTTATTTGCTCAAGAAATTATTAAAGATTTAAAAAAAGAGAAAGTAAGTATAATTAAAAATAAACCATCTCAACATGGAACAGGATTGTCTGTAATTTTAGAAGGTTATAATGAAGATAGAACTATTTTAGTGTATAAAGGTTCAAATAATTATTTAAGTAAGGTAGATGCTAAATTAAATCAACTAAAAACAAAATGGTTTTATTGCAGTTCTTTAATGGATGAATCTTTTAAAACTCTTGAATATGTTTTAAAGTATGCAAAGAAAAAAAACATTAAAGTAATGTTTAATCCTTCTGAATATCTTGCAGTAAAAGGAAAAAATTACTTAAAGAATATATTAAAATGTACTACTATTTTAGTTTTAAATGATGATGAAGCTTCTTTACTAGTTGGAAGAAATAAATTAGATCATATGGCTAAAGAATTATGTAAATTAGGACCTAAAATCATTGTTATTACACTTGGAAAAAATGGTGCTTATTGCTACGATGGAATTCATAATTATCATTTAGATGCTTTTCATGCTAAAGTTTTAGATCCTACTGGAGCTGGAGACTCATTTGCTTCAGCATTTTTAGCAGGCTACATTAAAAAAAATGATATTAAATTTGCAATGAAACTTGGAATGGCTAATTCTGCTTCTTGTATAGAATATTATGGAGCAAAGCCAGGATTATTAAGTTATAACAAAGCATTACAGAGAATAAATAAAAATAAAAACGTGAAGTTCAGAAAATGGTTAACTTAAAAAAAATCACTAAAAACAATAAATGTTTGTATTTAGCATATGATCAGGGATTGGAACATGGACCTACATCAGAAGAATTTAATGATTTAAACATTGATCCTAGTTATATTATGGATATAGCTAAAAAAGGTAAATTCAATGGTGTAATATTTCAAAAAGGAATAGCAGAAAAATATTACAAAGGAAAAATACCCTTAATAATAAAACTAAATGGTAAAACTAAATTAGTAAAATCAGAGCCATTATCATTACAAAATTGTTCTGTAAAAGAAGCAATAGAAATTGGAGCTAAGGCTGTAGGATATACTGTTTATGTTGGTTCTGAACATGAAGCTTTAATGTTAAAAGAATTTGGAAAAATAGAAGAAGAAGCTCATGAACATAATATTCCTTTAATAGGATGGATGTATCCTCGTGGAAAATCCATAGAAAAAGAAACTCCTGAAATTACAGAATATGCTGCTAGAGTTGGTCTTGAACTTGGAGCTGATATTGTTAAAGTTAAGTATACAGGAAGCAAAGAAACATTTGAAAAAGTAGTAAAAGTAGCTGGTAAATGTAAAGTTGTTTGTTCTGGAGGAGGAAAAATTCCTGAAATAGAATTATTAAAAGAAGTAAAAAATGTTATGGATGCTAAATCAATAGGATTTGCAATTGGCCGTAATGTATGGCAACATAATCATCCATTAAAAATAATAAAAGCAGTAAAATCAATTATCTTTAATAATAAAACTCCTGAGAAAGCAATGAAGTACTTAAGATGAAAAAATTTATTTTATTCTTTATTTTACTTTTATTTATATCTGCATGTACAAATCAAAATAAAAATGATTATAAAATAATAGATGTGCATGAACATTTACAAGATGAAAAAAATGCATATAAATTATTATATGGTATGGAAAAAAATTCTATAGACAAAACAGTTTTACTTGGAACTTCAGATGAAACTTTCTATCTTGATGGAAGAGATTTTGTTGGATACGATAAAAATAATGAAGAAATTATTAAAATCCAAGAAAAATATCCAGATAAATTAATAGCTTTTTGTACTTTAAATCCAGATGATCCTGAAAAATTAGAAAAGTTAAAAAAATGTCATAAAAATGGAGCAAAAGGACTTAAACTTTATTCAGGACATTCACATTTTTACACAATTCCATTAAATGATAGTTCTATGTACCCAGTTTATCAATATTTACAAGATAATAATATTCCAATAGTGTGGCATGTTAATTTATTTACTTATTATTATGAATTTGAACAAGTTTTAAATAACTTTCCTAATTTAATAGTTGATTGTCCACATTTTTGTTTATCTTTATATAACTTATATATATTAGGTGATTTCTTTGATAGATATCCTAATCTTTATATTGATATTTCTTTAGGGGGTAATGAAGACAATCCATATGCAACTCAAGGCTGGGAAATAGTTGATGAAAGATTAGATACTACTAAAGAATTTTTTATTAAATATCAGGATAGAATTTTGTATGGTTTTGATGATGTTGTTACTAGCCATCCTACAAAAACAAAAGAAAGAGTAGCAGAAATAGGAAGATGTTATCGTGATTTCCTTGAAAAAGATAAATTTGAATGTAAAAGATTTAAATCAAAAACTAAGGGTTTAAACTTAAGTCCAGAAATTCTAAAAAAAATTTATGAAGACAATCCTAAAAGATTTTTGGGAAGGAAATAGAAAGATATTTAATACGTTTATTTTCACAATTTCTATTAAGGGCCTGTAGCTCAGTAGTTAGAGTATCCGCTCGGCATGCGGGGGGTCGCGGGTGCGAATCCCGCCAGGTCCATAAGGGCAGATAGATCAACCTGGTAAATCACGTCCTTCGCAAGGATGAGCTCCGAGTTCAAATCTCGGTCTGTCCACTAGAAAAAATGATAAGAGCAATAATATTCGATTCAGACGACACTTTAATAGATTTTAGTGGAAAAGCAGTAAAATGCATACAAGAAACTGCTATCAAGCTAAATCTTAAACCATATAATAAAAATGATATAAATAAATTATGGGGGCGTTCTTTAAAATATATAGTTAAAGAACTTTATGGAAAGAAATACTATAGAAAATTTAAGAAAATATACTTTAGAATAATAAATAAAATTAAGTTTAAGGAACTAAAAGGAGCTAGAATTGTAATTAAACTATTAAAGAACAATTATTTTTTAGGAGTTTTAAGTGCTAAACCTAGTCAAATTATGTTTAAAAACTTTAAAGATGCAGGATTTCATATAAAGGATTTTAAATTTGCTTTTAGTGCAGACGATACTAAATTCCATAAACCTAGTCCAAGAGTATTTGATAAAGCAAAAAAAATATTAAGGAAATACAAAATTAGTAATAATGAAGTAATTTATGTAGGAGATGCTTTAATAGATTATTTAGCTGCTAAAAGTGCTGGTTTAAAGTTTATTGCTGTAACTCAAGGATATTACAAGAAAAATGATTTTATTAAAATAGGATTGAAAAAAGAAAACATTTTAAATTCAATTAGATTACTTCCTTATTGGCTGAGTGAACATGGTAATAACTGATTGCATATTTTGTAAAATTGTAAGTCAAGAAATTCCTTCATATAAAGTTTATGAAGATTCTAAGTTTTTAGCATTTTTAGATATTAATCCTGTAAATAATGGTCATACTTTGGTTATACCTAAAAAACACTATGAAAATTTCTTGGATTTACCTAGAGAGTTTATGGGTGATTATATGAGTATATGTCAAAAAATATGTGATGCTATAATTAAAGGTTTAAACGCAGATGGTTTTAATATCCTTAATTCAAGTAAAAGAGCAGCTGGTCAATTAGTAGATCATGTACATATGCATATTATTCCTAGATTTAAGAATGATGGATTAAAACACTGGCCTCAACATATTTATAAAGATAAAGAAGCTGTAGAAGTTGCTGTAAAAATAAAAAGTTTTTTATAACCTTATTCTTGAGTTAATTCTTATGCCTCGGTAGCTCAGCCTGGTAGAGCACGGGTTTCATGAGCCTGGGGTCGG
>CAYHUM010000049.1:0-3708 GCA_964359945.1 Candidatus Woesearchaeota archaeon
GAAGCTGAATGGCCTCTTGGTTTAATATGGTTAGCTTTAATTTATAAAAAATTAGGTGATAAGAAAAAATATTTAGGGTATATGAAGAAAGTTAAATTAAGTAGAAATGCTAAGGGAGAATTTCCTGAATTATATTATAGTAATTCAGATATTCATAATGAAAATAGTCCTCTAGGATGGGCTCAAGCTTTGTATTTAGTATTGTTATTGGAGAAGGAAAATGGAATTAGAAGATAAATTGAAGATAGAAAATAAAGAATTAATTGAACTAGATAATAAAGTGTTTGATTTATTTAATTTAGTTAGATTACATAATGATACACCTGTGAATAAATATGTGTCAAATTTACTAAGAGACAGAATAAATTATTTAATAAAAGATTCTAAAGAAATAAAACCAAAATCTAAATTTGATGAACTTGTTTTAGAGAATATTGATTATATATTATATTCTAATTCTGCATTGCAAGATTTTTTATCTAATATGAAATCCCAATATAGTACTGAACAAATGGTTGATATTTTAGGAGGAGATAAATCATTTGATAAAATTATAGATTTTGTAAAAAGTGTTGATTGGAAGCTAGAATATGAATATGAGAAATCACTAGAAAGTAGAAGACCTAAACAAATTAGAAATGATACAAAAGAATCTAAAGAAGAAATAGAAAAAATTGTGCCGGAAATAAAGAAAAATGTATTAAAATACGCAAAAGATAAAAAATATTTGCCAGAAGATTTTGATTTTAAACTTGTTTTATTACCATATTCTAATTATAGCAGATGGAATTCACATACAAAAACAATAGAGTTAGGGCCATACTGTTTTGAGTGTTTGGATTTTGATCATAAGGTAAGAGTAAACCCTTCTCAAGCATACGTAACAACGTTTCATGAACTTGTTGGGCACGGTTCACAGCAGTTTAATTCAGAAGATTTACCAATGACATTGTGGCTTGGAGAAGAAATTCCTTCTATAATCCCAGCTAAAATGATAAGCGAGGGTATAGCAAGATTAAGAGAAGAAGAAGGTTTGGAGTATATTACAAAAAATAGGGATAGTTTAGGATTAGAAGAAGATTTTGTTAAAACTCAAGAAATAGAACAAAAAACAACATTACAAAGAAGAGCATTTAATTTATTTGTATCACAACTAAAAGAAAAAGAACTGAGAGATTCCACATTTGATATTATTAAGTATGGGACAGAAATAACAGATAATCCAAGATTGGCAATACAATGGAAAAGAAATCCCAACATAGAATCGTTTGACGATTCTATAAACATACTGGGGCATCTACTTGGTATAGGTCATATAAATTCTGCTTTAGAAGGTATTAGACAAAAACTAGGAGAAGATAAATTTAATCATAATAAGGATCTAATAAATAATGCTATTACAAGAGGAGTTTGGACTTGGAAAGTTTATCCTAAATTTTTAGATTATTACTTAGGAGATTTAAAATGACACAATCAATAGAAAATAAAGAATTAGAAGATAATGTAATTAGAGAATTCAAAAAAATAGAAGATTATTGGGGAGGAGACACATATTTTAATTTAAAGAAATTCATTGAAATTAATGAAAAAAATAAAAGTAAGGATATTGATAATGAAATTTCAAAATTAGGAGACATGTTTTTTAAAAATGGAAATTACTATGGAGCACATTTGGCTTATGCAAGAATTTATAATGAAAAAAAGCTAAGATTTCTTGCAGAAGAATGTTTAAAACAACCAGGAATCAATTGGTTAGGTGAGGCTTTATCTATATATCGAAATTTGGGAGATAGAGGGGGGTTCTGGAAAGTAGCTAATAAATATATGAAACTTTTTCCTAATGATCCAATATGTGAGACTTCTTTAAATATTTATGTTGGTGAACAATTATATAATAAAATCCATAATAGATTTAAAGATTTTACTAAGGAAAATGGAATTAAAATACCTTATGAATTTCCAGAAGTTCTTTTAAATTGTAGGCCTATAAATTTAGCACATAATTTAGCTAAAAACTATGATCTAGGAATAGGAATAGCCAATGGTGGTTTAGGTTTAACATACATGTTTAATTTATTTGGGTTACCTACAATAATAACTGAAGCTCATAAGGCAGATGATGTGACTTTTAAGTGGATTACTAACCCAAATGAACAGAATGTAAAAGGAAAGAGAATCGCTTTGTTTGATAAAGATGTAGATACTGGAAAAACTAGTAAAAGAAATCTTGACGAAATTAAAAAATTTTCTCCTAAAAGTGTCGATTTAATCTTGTATCATAACCCAACTGTAGAAGGATATATAGGAACAAAAATGATTAATGTTTCAAAAGAGTTTAATAACATTTATTATCCTAGTAGAGTTAGTTATGAGGGTTTTGATGAAGCTGTAAGATATTTAGAAGATAAATTACAGTAAACTAAAATGGGAATAAGTTTAAGTAACGAAGAATGGGAGAAAAGAAAAAAAGATTTATTAAAATATCTTAAAGAATATCCTGACACTACTATAAATGATTTAATAAATGATGGTACTTATTGGTCTACTCTATACAAGTTATATGGTTGTAGTATAAATAGAGCCAGGGAAGAAGTAGGAATACCTCAAAGACAGGGTAATGTAGTATCAGAGAAAGAATGGGAGAAAAGAAAAAAAGATTTATTAAAATATCTTAGAAAATATCCTTATTCTACATATGATGAATTAAGACAAGCTAAACATGCATCTGCTGCTAAAAAACTTTTTGGAGGGCTAATTGAGTTAAGAAAAGAATTAGGTATAGACTTTTATGGAACTGTTTCTCCTGCAGTTTGGGAAGAACGTAAAATAAGCTTCTCAAATTACTTAAAAAGAAAACCAAATGCCACAGTAAAAGATATAATAAAAAATGGTCATCACTCAGCATTAAGAAAATTTTATGATCGTAATTTGACTAAAGCTAAAAAAGATTTAGGAATTAATAGTAGTCTTGAAAAAATTTTAACTAATAATTAGATTTATAAAACTATTTCTTATTTATTAGATATATGAAAATGAAAGAAGTAAAACACATAAATATTAAGAAAGGAATGAAAGTAAGTGAGTTAATTGAGGAATATAATAATTCTGGGCTCTCTGCAAATAAGTTGGCTAAATCTATAGATATTTTAGAATTAATGATTAAGGATAAGGAATGTAAAGTATTTTTGGGAATAGCAGGGGTTATGGTAAGTAGTGGTATGAGAAATATTATTTTAGATATGATAAAGAATAAATACATAGATGTTTTAGTTATTACAGGAGCTAATTTAACTCATGATTTAGTTGAGGCTTTAGGTTATAAACATTATCAAGGAACTAGTAATGCAGATGATTTTAAATTACATAAAAAAGGCCTAGTAAGAATGTATAATATTTATATGCCAAATAAAGCTTATGAGAAATTAGAAGAATTCTTTAATAATAATTTTAATGAGTTTAGCAAAGCAGATAACATTAAAGATTTTTTATGGTTAATAGGTAAAAAAATTAATAATGAAAGTATCCTTAAAGCTTGTTATGAAAATAAAATTCCAGTGTTTTGTCCAGCAATTTCAGATTCAGGAATAGGGTTAATGGTATGGAACAACTTAATGAATAATAAAAAAATCAATGTAAATGCTTTTAATGATTTAAAAGAAATATTAGATATAGCTTGGCAGTGTAAAAAAGCAGGTGTCTTCTATATAG
>CAYHUM010000050.1:0-3484 GCA_964359945.1 Candidatus Woesearchaeota archaeon
AGATATCACCTCTAATAGAAATAATAAAATTTAGTATATAAATATTTGGTTAATCCTCTTTGTCTAATCCTCGTGGCTTTTCTTAATGTTTTCTGAATTTGTCACATTCGGGGCTTTTACGCTTAATTTCAATAATGAAAGCCATCTGTTATTTCCCAAAGGTAAGTTAATGTTAGCTGATTGCGAAGGTGTTAATCCATTTAAAGCCATGTGCTTTTTAATAAAGTTATGATACATTCTATAATTATTATTCCATTCCTCTAAAGTCTTTACTTTCTTAAAGTTCCTTCTAATCTTATCAAATTCTCTATATTCATTATGATAACGTTCTATCATATTATTGTTATCTTTCTTATTTATTCCAGCGTTAGCTATATGCTCTGTTCCACTTATCATATTCCAACCATTCTTTTTACTTGGATATTCTTTTTTAATTGCTTTTATGTAAGCTGGTAATTTATCGCTTGTAATTGTATCTGGCTTTTGATTAGTTACTTCTTTTGCTTTTTTTAATATTGCTCTTGCGTCTTTAATGAATTTTGATTTAGTTACATTATTAGCTATTAAGAAACGAGTTTTACCATCTAATAAATTCCATACTAATCTTTCATTCTTGTTTTTATTTACCTTAACAACTTGCTCATCTATATGCCAATTATCGCCAAGCTGTAAGTTAGGATTTAATTTTTCTGTGTAGTTAGTCATTAAGTTACAGAATTTTCTTATCCATCTTCTTATGGTTTCATGAGTTACTTCTAAATTATAAAACTGAAATATGCTATCTTGTATATCCCTTAAAGAATGTCCTTTAAAATAATCATTCATTACCAAAGAGATTAATTTAGCATTTCCTTTAATATATTTAATCGGCTCTAAAACAAATCTTTTTTTACAATCTTTACAGCAATAAACTTGTTTTATTCCTATCTTTGTTTTTCTTGTTCCTCTCTTAAATATCTTATAAGAGTTACAATAAGCACAAGCATCTTTATTCAATTTATCATTAATGTCTAAATCATCTATCTCAACTTTATTTTTAAAAGCTAAAAAGAATTGAATGGCTTTAATATGCTTACAATAAATGCCATTACTTTTACATCTCGTTTCAAAGTCCTTGCATTCACAAGTCCAGCTATCTATATATGTTACTTTGTATTTATGCTCTAAATTTGAACTTGGGACTAAATAAGTATTCTCGCTGATTAATTCTGGTTTAGACTTTGCTAAAATAGATTTAGCTCTCTCGCTTCTCAATTCAGAAAGTTTTTTAAGCTTCAATTCATTATTTATATTTGAGTTTAATTGTTCTTCACGGGACATTTTGAACTCCTGTCAGAAGGTTTCTACCTTCTCGGCGGTTATTATTATGAGTATTAGTGAGCATGAAGTAAGTCTTCCCGCCTTACAACAGCGGAACTTTTCATAGAGTCCTCACTAATATTTCTCATATTATTGATTTGATAATCTTAATCCTCTTATCACTAATTCATCCAATACAACCTCTTTATCCACATTAGGATTTATTTTTGTTCTTTTTCTGGGTATTCCATTTTCCATTTCAGTGATTATTGTTTTTTCAATTAAACATAAATCATCCAAATAATTTAGAATATAGAATATCATAACCCTCGATATTCCTTCTATATTCATTTTTTCTTTTTGAATTGTATCATGATAACCTTTATGTAAATCATCTAAGGACTTAAATTCAAGATTTGTAACTAGATATAATACTAAAAGTTGGTTATCTTTTAATTTACTAATCAAGGATTTATCGGATTTATTAATCGCAATTTTTAAAGCTTGACGAACATCTTCTTGAATTATCTCATTTCTATTTCTTGATTCAGATAACTGTGCAGAATAAAATAGGGCTTCAATAGCGACCCTACAATCTCCTCTTTTTTCTTTAGATATTATTCTTGCTATTAATTCAAGTAATTCATTTGAAATAGCTTTTATATTATGAAATCCATTTTTAATTCTATCTTTTAGTATATTTTTAATTTCATGTTCTGAATAAGGATTAAATATTATTTGTTTTAGTTGTAAAGAACTCCTTATATTATCCCTTAATGTATCTTCCCACCTAAGATGATTAGAGACTAAAATAAAACTTATGTTTTTATTAAAAGATTTGTTGATTTCATTTGGTCTAGATAAAGAATAGAGTAAGCTTTCTATTTTATTACTCCTATCAATTTCATCTAAAATTATAATTGTGTCTTTTTTTATTAAATCTAAGAATTTGCCCATAAGATTAGAAAAATTATTTTTTGTGGAATCGCCTGTTAAAACCTTTAGAACACTAGAAGATGATTTGCTATCACAATTAGCATATAAGACATCAATATCTTTGAACCTTTCATTTAATTCTTTAATAATAAAATTAATTGTTACTGTTTTCCCAGAGCCAGGAAAACCTTTTAATAATATGTTATTTGGTTTCCTATATTTGGTGAATACTGATAACTCCCTATATAACTCAAAAGTTTCTTTTCTTTCAATAATTTCTATCGGTGTGTAAGTTACTTTAAAATATTCAGCATCCTTTATAATATTTTTATTTGAACTTACAATTTCCCTAAATCTTGACTTTTTTACCATGTTAAGTTTTTGTTGTATTAAATTTATATCCCATATTAAATTCCTGTTGATTATTAATTCTCTATGACTATATAAATCTTTTGGTTTATTATTTTATTAACCCAATAGTAGTTAAAATATAGAAAGATTTATAAATAGAGAATTCTACTCAAAATTATGAAAATCGGTAATATGTTTAGAAATTTAGTATTAGGAGGATTGCTTTCATTAGGAACTACTAAATCTATCCAAGCCCAAGATAATAAGATTAGTGCTTCTATAGACGTAGTTCAATCTGAAAATGAACCTGTATCTTTTATAAGACCAAATTTATTTTATAGCTTGTTTGGATTAGATAATTATAGTTTTTTTGAATTTTATAGAAATGAAGATTTTTTTGGTAAAACAATTATAAGTAAAGATTTTGGAAGTAGACTAAAGCCAATTGCAGAACTTGTTTATGGTTCTGGTTTTAATGATAGGGCTGGAGTTGGTGTGAGTTATTCAGTTCCTACTCCAAATGGGACTTCATTAAACGTTAAGGCGTTACCTGTTTATTTTAATAAAAATGGTTATATAGACGATAGAATTGTTTTAGGTTATTATGGTAAGATAAATCTTCCAGAAGGATTTAGTGTATCTGCTTTTGGAGAAGCAAATGTTAATTCTAAAGATGGTGCTCAATGGGGATATGGAGAAATAGCTATAAGTAAAGAATTATTTGATAAATTTAAAGTAAGTTATAATCCTTTATTAAAAAACAACGGGAAATTATTACCAAGAATAGAACACGCAGTTTCTGTAAATTTAGGTTTGTAATAATAAAATTCATTTTTTTAAATTCTTAAAAAGCCACGCATTAGACACTTATTTTAAGCCACGACTTTGTGACAGAGAG
>CAYHUM010000051.1:0-3263 GCA_964359945.1 Candidatus Woesearchaeota archaeon
TACAGGTTGTGCTCCTCCGCCTCCAAATACTCTACCAATTAATCTAATTACATAAAATAAAGCTGCAATAATCGCTATAGCAAAAATCAATAAGAGTATAGACCAAAAAATACCTAAAGAATTTCTGAAAAGATCAATGTCATCACCAATTATTGTAATGAAAGCTAAAAAGGTAAAAGCATATGCTATTAAAGCAGCATTTAAAGTACCTGTACCTCTACCTAACCTATGAACAATGCTATAGACAAGATAACCAAGAATTGCAGCAAATAAAAGAACTATCCAAGGACTTAATAATGCAAATAAACTCCCTCCTCTTCTATACTCATAATAAGAAAGAGCTAATGCTAAACCAAATCCAAAAGCTCCAGCTACCATATTACTTTTTTGACCAAATCTACTCCCAAAAGAAGCTTGAGCTATTCCATAAAATATTATAAAAAATATAATGAAATCAATTATTGGATAATACCTTTCATATATACTTCCTATATTATTTAATCCTAAAGCTCCAAAAGTTTCATCAAATATATTTCCTACGCCAAAAGCAGCTTTTCCAGTAACTAAATTAATATCGGATTCTAAAGCTAAGGCAGTGGATAATATAAAATTAAATACTAAAAACACTAAAATTATATTTACGCACCTTTTTTTCATTATTAATCTACTCTAAGATAATTACATTAATATATAAGTTTTTTGGTAAAGTTTAAATACAAATACAGTAACTCAATAATAGAATGGGACTTTTCGGTAAGAAAGAGAAACCAAGTGGAACAGTAACAGATAAAGATTTTAGTGCTATAAGAACAATAATTAATGCAAAACAAGAACATGTTACTTATTTGATCAATCTTGTAAGAAACTTTATAGATTTATGTAATAAAGGAATGCAGACAATCAGTAATGGTAATGATATTGAAAGTGCTATATATAATGTTAATTCAGACATTGTAACTATGGAGTCCATTTCCTTAAGACTTGGAAAAACCCAGAAAAAATTAAAAGATATTCTTTCAAACCAAAAAACTTTTATTGTCGGGATTTCAAGATTTGTAGATAATTGTATAAAAGATATAGGAAGTCCAGATTATGAAAAAGTAATAAAGAAAGATAAATCGTTGTTATCCCAAAATTTAGAAGGATTTTCTAAATGGTTTTTAGTAGAAAAGAACTTATTAGCCACTTATTTAAAGTAAGTTAATTTTATATATAAGTTAAATTAAAGTTAAATAATGGTAGAAGAACTAATAATAATCCCTTCAATAATTATAGGTGCAGTAATTGGTTTATATGAGTTAATTGTAATACATAGAGATGAAAATTTTAGAGGTTCTCATTGGTTTAGTCATGGTTTACATGCAGGAATATTTGCCATAATCTTTACTTTTGCTTCGATGAATGTTGATTATGTTTTATCTTTAATAAATTTACCTGAAGATTCTATATTTGCTAGTGCAATAGTATTTAGAGCTGCTGTAGGTTTATTAGCAGTAATAAAAGTACATGCAGCTTCTGCAGTAGTAAGAACAACAGTAGGAAGTTCTCGAGGATTAAAACAAACATGGGTTCATAGTTTTATTGTAGGTGCTTTGATAGTAGCTGCTCCATATGTTTATCCATTAATACAACCAATATTTCCAGAAAACTTACAATAAGGTTTTAAATACAAATTATTTCTTAAAATCATGAAAATTCCTAAATCTTTTGATGTTATAGGAGATATTTTACTATTTCAAGATTTTTCTAAAGAACTAATTAAGAAAGAAAAGCAAATTTCTAATTATTTACTTAAAAAATATAAAAACATTAAAGTTGTAGCTAGAAAAACAAAAAAATACTCTGGTAAATATAGGTTACCTAAAATAAAAATAATTGCAGGAGAAAAAAGAAAAGAAACTTTACATAAAGAAAATAATTGTGTTTTTAAATTAGATATAGAAAAATGTTATTTTACTCCAAGATTAGCAAATGAACGTTTAAGAATTTCAAAATTAATTAAAAATAATGAATCTATTTTAGTTCTAGGTTCTGGAATGGGAGTTTATCCAATAGTAATTTCTAAAAATTCTAAAGCTAAAGAAGTTTATGGTATAGAAATTAATCCAATAGCTCATAAATACGCACTTGAAAATATAAAATTAAATAAAACTTATAATATAATCTTATTAAAAGGAGATATAAAAAAAATTATACCTAAAATTAAAAAGAAATTTGATAGAATAATTATACCTATACCTAAAAATGCTACTTTTTATTTAAAATCAATATTAAAAGTTTCTAAGAAAAATACAATAATTCATTTATATGATTTTTCTAAAGAAAAAGATATCCCTAAATCATCAATAAATAAAATTAAAAAATATGTAAAGAATTTTAAAGCATTAAGACATGTAAAATGTGGTCAGTCTTCTCCAAGAATTTATAGAGTTTGTATTGATTTTAAGTTAATTTAGAAAACCTTATAAAATCTATTAATGTATCATTTATAGGGCAATGATTGGTTGTGAACACCCAATGAAGCTCACGCTGATGAATGGAGGTAGTAGCTACTGAGCCCCAACTTTAAAATGACAAAAGAAGAATTAGAAGAAATTTTAGATAAGGAATTAGAAAAATTAATTAAAAAATACCCTAAACTTAAAAATATTTGTTATAAGATACAATATGAAGTTGACGATTCTAATTCTAAAAAACCAATAAATAAAATATTATTTGCTATAGATGATAAAGAGGCAATTAAGCGTGCAGCATTTGAAATTGATGTCATTATGGATAAATATCATTTATGGGGAAAAGTTGTAACTTATAATTTGTTTAACCCTAAGGACAATAGAATACGGACTGTTATAATTCCAGTTTACGATATTCCTAAACCATATGAGATGTTAATGCATTAATAAAAAAATGTAAAATGGCACTAGAAAAAATCTTAAAAAATGTTAATGATAAGTTTTATGAATACACTAAAAAAAATCCAGAGTGGTATTTCTATCTACCAAGTGCAGCTTTTGCAGTAGTAGCTTTAGAGATTATTACTTTAAAACCATATGCATGGCCAGTTGCAATATTACCTACTTTAGGATCATTGGGTTTCTTAGGATTTGGTTTAATAGAAGAATATCGTAGAGAACAATGGGAAGAATATGAGAAGTTAAATAGAAAGTATGAAGAATTAAAGAGCGTTATTGAAAATGATAAATAAATTATTCTATACCTAATCCAATTAATTCTTTTCTTTTTCCCTTTAATGCACTTGGAGA
>CAYHUM010000052.1:0-3205 GCA_964359945.1 Candidatus Woesearchaeota archaeon
TTATGCCTCGGTAGCTCAGCCTGGTAGAGCACGGGTTTCATGAGCCTGGGGTCGGGGGTTCAAATCCCCTCTGAGGCATGCCTAATTTTTCTTTTGAGAAGTCTTATTAAATTTTTTACAGTAATTAACTAATGCTTTTAACCTATCTATATTACTTTTAATTAATGGTATGGCAATAGTTAATTCTAAATTTGTTTCAGTTTTTTCATATGCAGACTCTAAGTTTCTAGCTTTAACAATTTCAATATCTCTTATAACATCATTATCAATACCATAATAGTATATTACAGCATATTCCATTTTAATCACCTCTACTAAAAATTAATAATAACATTTATATAATTTATCCTAATTAATATGTATAAGTTAATATAAATACATATAATATAAAATAAAATGAAAATATGAATATATCAATTTATAATAGGGAAGTTTTTAGTAGGTATCATAGTAAATCCCAAATAGCAAGAGTTCTAACTGAGAATTGGGTTGAGAAAGAAATGTATTGCCCATCATGCTTAAATGAAGAATTAGGTAGGAATACTAATAATACTAAGGTAATAGATTTTACTTGTAATAATTGTTATAATTCATTTCAACTAAAAAGTCAGAGTAACAAATTCTATTCTAGGGTTGTTGATGGAGCTTTCAATCCAATGGTTAAACTAATAAGAAGTAAGATAAATCCTAATTTCTTTTTCATGCAATATTCAAATACAGATTGGGAAATTAAAAAACTCTTTTTGATTCCAAAATTCTTTTTTTCTGAACAAATAATTGAAAAAAGAAAACCTCTTTCAGAAAATGCAAGACGTTCTGGATGGATTGGTTGCAATATTTTATTATCCAAATTACCTGATTTTGGAAAAATAAGCATAATTGATAATATAGAAGTTATCTCAAAAAAAGAGGTACGTAGAAATTGGAAGAAATTATCTTTTTTAAATAAAGAAAACCCTGAAAAGAGAGCCTGGATATCTGATATATTAGTTTGTATAGAAAAACTTAATAAAAAAGAGTTTACTTTAGAAGAAATTTACGATTACGAAGAATATTTAAAGAAGATTCATCCTAATAATTATCATATTAAAGAAAAGATAAGACAGCAATTACAAGTATTAAGAGAAAGGAACATTCTTGAATTTAAATCAAGAGGATACTATATTTTAAAATAATAAATAAGTAAAATCAAAAGAGTTAGTAATTCTTTTTAAATATACTTACTTGTAAATACAAAAATATTTAAACTTTCTTCTCAAATATAAAATATAAAATTAATATTGTTTTTATAGTGAAATATAATGATGAAAAATATGAAAAATAACCTAGTATATAAAACGAAGTGGGAAGAAAGGATAAAATAAGAATTGTCACAACTGAATAAACTAGAATAAGCAAGGTAGCCTTAGGCAATTTAATAGACTTTTCTACACCTTCTACATAAAAAAGCTTTATGCTTAAATCAGAATAAAATTTAGAACTTTCTGATATTTCTCTATTTTTATTATACAAATTAAATGCATCATCTATTAACTTTTTCTTTTCTTTTTTTATTAGGTTTTTAAGGTTCTCTATTTTCTTAAATTTTTTACTAAGCATAAAGGAATACATTACTATAGTAAAACCTACAAAACTCAAACTAGAAAAGAATACATAATCTTTGTTTACATTGGTAGGTGAGGCTATATAAAGAGAAAAAGTAATAAGTGAAATTATACCAAAGATTATATCAAAGTTATTGATTGCCTTACTTATAATGTGATATTGAGACTTAATCATAATAAAATAATATTATACATATTTATAAATTTATGTCAACACATGTAACATTTGTAACACTTATTATTCATTATTTATCTCTCTTTTATAAACCTTTACTTACATAAACCCCATCATAATCATAACCTAATTTATCTATATAATATTTCTTAACTCCAATACCAGAAATAACAAGTAATTTATCTTTACCATTTAACTTACAAATTTCTTCAGCTTTTTCCATTAACATTTTCCCATAACCTTTATGCTGTACATTACCTAAATGAAAACCAATAGGAAGAGCCTTACCATAAACATGTAATTCTCTTAATAAAGCACTATTGGAAGTAATTTCTTCCCTTAAAAACTGTCCAGGAAATCTTAATCTAGCAAATCCAATTAAATAATCATTTTCATCTTTTAAACTTATAAAAAACTCTTTACCTTTAGAAGCTTCATATTCTACAATTTCAAAATCTAAATTACCTTTAATTTTGTTATTTTTAATTTCTCTACATCTTATACAATTACATTTAATTCCTTTTTCTTTTAATTTTATCTCCACATATTGCCTTAAATTAGTCCTATCTACACCAGCACTTGTAATATGAGTAGGTATATCCCTTTGTATTCTATCAATTCTACAATATCTAGGAATAAACCTTTTAGCTTCAGAAATAATTTCAGCAGCTTCTTCAGTATTAATTTCTTTATATTTACCAAGTTTCCATAATCCATATAATCCAGTTCCTCGCATAACTAAACAAGGATAAATCTTTAACATATCAGGCTTAAAATCATTATTACTAAAAATTTCCTTAAAAGCATTTAAATCCATTTCTCTAGTAACATTAGGTAATCCTAACATCATATGATAATTAATCTTAAATCCTAAATCTTTTAAAATTCTTATACTTTCTATTGAATCTTGTAAAGTATGACCTCTATTTGTATATTTTAGAACATCATCATAAACAGTTTGTACTCCAACTTCAACTTTAGTTACTCCATAATCAAGCATTTCATTACCATGTTTTAATTTTCCATAATCAGGCTTAGTTTCTATTAATAAAGAAACACATCTTATTTTACTATTTTCATTTTTCTTTTTCTCATAATCTAAATCAGAAGTTCCTTTTATAGCTAATAATTTTTTATGAATTCTTTTTACTCTTTCTTCATCTTTTACAGGAGAAGGTAATTCAAAAAATTCCTTAAACTTAATAAAATCAAATTCATTATTGTAAAAAATTTCAGAGAAATCATTCATTGCCTTATAAATATAAGTAATAAATTCTTTTTTATATTCATCATCAAAGAATAAAAAAGTACCTCCTTGAATTATAATTTCTACTTTCTCAGGATCATGATTATTTACTATATATTGTTCAAGTCTATTCATAATTTGTAAATAAGGATCATATAAATTTCTTATAGCTCTTCTTGT
>CAYHUM010000053.1:0-3160 GCA_964359945.1 Candidatus Woesearchaeota archaeon
TTATGATATTCAATATTTATTAAGTATTAAACCAAATAGAACTGATTGTTATTTATATCATTATGCAACTGTAGAACACACTAAGGAATTAGCTAAAATTCTTGGTTATAAACATATTCTTAAAACTTGTAACGTAGCTAATCCTGAAGAAGAAGCTAGAATTGTAAAAGAAGTTGTTCATAAAAATCCTGTAGACGCTATTATTTTAGGAGGTACAGGATTACAAGAAACACAAGTTAGATCAATTCAAGATGCTTTAAAACCATTAAAAGTAAAAGCATTTGCTTCTCATTTAGGAGAAAATCACGGTTTACTATTCGAAAACTTAGTAAAAAAAGGTTATGAGATTTTAATAAGTCAAGTTGCTTCAGATGGATTAATGCCATGGCTAGGCCGAGTAATTACTAAAGATAATTTTCCTGAACTTAAAAGAATGTCTGAAAAATATGGATTTCATTTAGGTTTTGAAGGTGGTTATGCAGATACTTTAGTATTGAATGCTCCTTTTTTTAAGAAAAGACTAGAAATTTTAGATTATCAAAAAGTTTTAGAAGACAAATATTCAGGCCATATTTTAATTAAGAATTTAAAAGTTGTTAATAAATAATTCTTAAGAGAAAGTTATATAAACGATTTCTAAGTAATTTTTATTATGCACGGATACCCAAGCGGTCAAGGGGATCGCCTGCAGAGCGATTATTCGGGGGTTCGAAACATTAATGAAATAATGCGATCGTCCCTCTCCGTGCTTGACTTTTAGGTAGTTTTTTAAATCTTACTAACTTATATTAATAGAATTAAAATGACAGTAGAAGATGTAACAAAAAGATCGCATATTGAATTTCCAAAAGTAATACATCTTGAGAGATTAGAAGATTTATTAAAAAATATTGCAAATAATCTTTCTTGTGATATACGTTACGAAGTAAAGACTGTTAAGGGAATTTACAAAAGGTATCCTAGGGACCTTCAGGGTGAAATAGGCCCTATTGATGTTTCAGGTAGTATAGTATTGAAAACAGCAGCTTCCGACAGTTTCTCTTGCGGTAAAAAATTTAATGATTATACAAGATTCAGTTCCCTTGATTTTATGACTATACCAGGTTATGATTTAGAAGAACATAGAAAAGAAGTGGTAGAATTATGGGATAATGTTAGAAAACAAATAGAACTATATTTTTTAGAAAAATCTAAAATGGGATTAATCTAAAATTCAATTTTTCTTTTACTAAACTGTGACTCAATTTTTATTTTCCCATTACCTTTAGTTATCTTACCTATAACATCACATTTAAATCGTCCAGCCATTTCATCTATAAATTTATTTTCATCTTTTTTGTTTATACCTAAAATAAAACCTATACCACAATTAAAAGTTTTATACATCTCATAATCAGAAACTCCCTTCTCATAAATTTCATAAAAAATATCTTGAGGTTTTAATATATGATTTTTTCTTATTTGTAGATTATTGTTATATAGTAAATCTTGTAGTTTGATATAAGCACCTCCGGTAATATGACACATCCCATTAATATTAATTTTTTTATCTATCTCAAAGATTTTATCTATATAATCCCTTGTGGGGGTGATGAATTCCATTCTAAACTTATCTTTAAACAATTTTCTAATTTTACTAAAACCATTTGAATGCAAACCATTACTTTCTATTCCTATTAAAATATCGCCAAGATTAAATTTATTTGGCTTGGGTTTTTTAACAAATCCAACCATATTAACACTAATTTCTAAACCATCCATATTATTGTGTATTGCTGTCTCTCCATTTAAAATAACAATATCTCTTTCTTTACATTCATTAACTAAACTTTTAACAATTTCTAATATATAACCTTTATTATCTTTAGGAATCATAATATGGTCAGTTAAAGCATAAGGGATAGCTCTTTCAGCTGCTAAATCATTTAAATTCATTGCTAAGGCATCCATAACAGCACTATCAAATAGTTTCTTTTGCCAATAATAAACTCCTTTAGTGCCTATTCCATCTACATGATGAAAATCCTTACCTCTAAATTTTCTATTCACTACTATTCCATTTTCAACATTAGCATAGCGAGTGTTCCATGTTGTTTTAATCAGCTCAATTATTTCTTTTTTATAAGGTTTAGTTGTGTCATACATAGTTTAGATTATTATTAAGATAAACTTATAAAATTAACTAAGAAAAACGGGCCTGATGGGATTTGAACCCACGACCCCCTGCTTAGAAGGCAGGTGCGCTATCCAGACTGCGCTACAGGCCCATAAGAATTCAACAATTAAATTTGTTTTTAAACCTTTTTATTTAATTAATCAAAACAATAGAAAGATTTAGGAAAGCTGCAAAGGTTACCCATATAATATAAGGTATTAACAAATAAGAAGCAGTTTTTGAAATTCTATAAAATCTCAACATTGTAAATAAGATAACAATCCATAATAAAATTATTTCTATGAAAGCAAATATGGGGGAATGTAGTCCAAAAAAGATTATAGACCAAAAAGTATTAAGTATAAGCTGTATCATAAACAAATTTAAAGCCATTTTATTTTCTCTTGATTTAAACCCATTTTCCCATACTAAATACAAAGAAATACCCATTAATAAAAATAAAAAAATCCATACGGGTCCAAAAATCCAGCTAGGGGGGGTAAAACTTGGTTTATTAATAGTAGCATACCATGTTCCAATAGAAGGACTAGTAAATATACTACCAATTAATCCAGCTAATTGACATATTATTAAAGAGATGATTAATTTAATTATTTTAACCATTTTATTTATATGAACTTTTTCTACTTAATACTTCTATGCCTTTACCAGTAATTTTCATAGGTACAGGACCTTTAATATGGTTTGTTCTTCTCATTTTAATTATACTTAAAGCTCTATCTGCTACTCCTCCTAGCCCAGAACTATGTAATGTAGTTACAGATTCAGCTACAAATTCCTCCACCCCATACCTAGATAAATTCATAGAATACTGATTTTCTTGTAATTCTAAAGAACTTTCTCCAACTATTTCAGATGTTATTAAAATAGTACATTTAGATTGTTTAAGTAATTTAGTTAAGTAATAAATCTGTTTACGCATTTCATAAGGATCTTTTAAAGCCATAGCAAATAAACTTATAGGATCAATTACTATTCTTGTTG
>CAYHUM010000054.1:0-3004 GCA_964359945.1 Candidatus Woesearchaeota archaeon
TATTTAAGTTTAGTTGGTGGGAAGATTAAGTTTTTAGAGATGACTGAGCATGCTAGAACTAACATGGAAATTATTAAGAAGTTTATTGATGTTAAATTTGATATTAAAGATAATAGATTAAACGTAAATTTAAAATAGTTTATGTTTTATTAATATGTTTAAAATGGATACCTTGGCTCTTGATGATAAAGTAATATATTCTGGTAAAATTGATTATGAGTGGCTTTAGTAACAAGAAATTTTGATGAATTAGACAAGGTAATTAGAGAAGTCCTTAATAAATGCCCAATGAAAAATTATGAACTTTTAATAATACTTTCTTTTTTGCATAATTAGAAATAAATTTGAGAATATATAAAATTTGTGAAATTATTTTAATCTAGAAAAGGGATTATAACTATAAGCCTCCCATAGTGAAGGATCATATGTAACTTCTACAACTTCTGGAATTAATCCTAATTTAAAAATTCTATTTGCGTTATTGAATGTAATATCTTCTAATCTTTGTCTACTAATCCCTAATCTTAATAATAGTTCAATTCCTCCTGGCCAGAATGGAAGTGCAGGTATTCCTGATGGAGGGTCATTAGAATCTTTTCTTTCAATTGGGTGTGGAGCATGGTCGGTTCCAATGATATCTATTGATCCTTGAAGAACATATTCTAGAATTTTTTCTTGTAATTCTTTTTTTCTAAGTGGTGGATTAATTTTAATTCTGTTTCTGTGTATTTTATAATCTTCTGTATTGAGGAACATATGATGAAAGGTGACTTCAAGTATAACTTCAAAGGATAATTTTTTTCTTTCTCTTTCGATAAATTCAACTGTTTCTGGATTTGATACATGAGCAATATAGAATATACCTTGAAAATTTGTATCAAATGCGTTTTTTATTTGTTGCTCATCTTTTTGTTTATCTTGTTGAGTTGAAGTGACTATTGGTCTAGATGCATTATACCTGGATGAATCTATTACTTGATCAAGACTGTTTTGTTCAATTTTTCTTATAAATCTGCCTCTTTTTCTTACTTGTATTTGTTGTCCTTTTTCAAGTGATTTTATTCTAGATCCGTAACCATGATCAGTTATTGGTGTTCTGCCAGCTTCTAAATCTTTTTGCTTCCAGTATCCTATTGCTTCTCTATGTGTAAGCCATTTTTCTCCTAGTTGAGTTGCTGGTTCTTTAGGTTGTAGTATGCCTTCTTGTACAATAAATACCTTACTAGCTTTTACTAGCCTACTTTGTAAATCGTCGGGTTCTGTTGTGCTTGTGGCATATTTGAATATATTTTGTATCATTGTAGAATAAGCTTCTATTTCACTAAGGTTTCCTCTAATATAAATTAAAGAATTTCTAGTTTCTTTCTCTAGTTCAGCTAAATTTTCTTCAATTTTATCTCTTAGGGTACTGTTTGTCATATTGAGACTATTGAAATTGGCAGTTTTTAAATCTTTCTATTTTTTACTATTTATGAGTAGTATTTAAATCTTATTGATTTTTATATAGTTATAGGTCTTTATATTTATTATTGTATTTAATAATAAATTTTTTATTTAATATTATTTTATAAAGCTCATATAGAAAACCTTAAAAAAACCATAATTCTAAAGGAAAGTGATAGGAAACGTAGTTTCTTATTGCCGCGATCGCATAACCTGGTATTGCACGGGATTGCTAATCCCGGCCCTTTCGGGCATCTGGGTTCAAAAGATCTTTCTTAAAGAGAAACCTCGGAAAGAAAGTTCATGAAAGTCCCAGTCGCGGCGTACTATCTTTTTTAATTGAGTCTTATAGTGCCTTAAATTTATTAAACCGTGATTTATATAAACCACTATATTAATATAATAGTAAACACAATAATATTTTAAAATGGAAACCGTAACCATACCAAAAGAAGAATTTGAAGAATTAAAGAACAAAGCCGAGATAGATGAAGAACTTTTACAAGAATTAGTTCAAGGATTAAAAGATATAAAAGCAGGTAATGTAAAAAGAGTTAAATAATTTTTTCAATTTCCTCTCTATACCTCTCAAGGAAATGTCTAATGGTATTTATTACTTTTTGCTGATCTTTTTTAGCACTTAAAGTGATGATATAGGCTGCTTTTAAGTCTTCATAAATCAAATAATACATCCTATACTTCCCCAGTCTTTTCTCTCTAAACCATTTTACTCCTAAGGGCTTACCTATATAAGGATTAATGACTAATTGATTTTCAAATCCATCAATTTGTTTTCTGAATTCTTCTGAAAAATCCTCAAGTTTTTTGTTAAATATTGGAGTTCTATAAACTGCATATGACACACAAATAGAAATAAATAATAACTATATAAAAGATTGTAATTTAGCATATTCCCATCAATTAATATCAAATTAACCTACCATAGAATAGATAAAAATACATCAAGTTAAATTTACGCCCCATTCTATAAGTCCACATCCAGTCGCGGCGTTCTTATAATTTTCCTTAAATTTATTAAACCGTAATTTATATAAACCACTATATTGATATAGTATATAAACCACCAAACATAATAATAATCTAATGGAAACCATAACTATACCAAAAGAAGAATTTAATAGAATGCAGGAAGAGATTGTGATACTTAGAAATTCAAAAATTTATAAAAGGCTATTAGAATTTGAACAAAGAATTCTTCAAGGAAAAAAATTTACTAGAGAGGATTTAGGATTCTAACACTTTTTTCTTTATCTTTTTAATAGTTCTTTTTTGTTTCTTTTCTGATGTTTTCATTTCATATTCAAATAAATAAATCTCGTCATCAAAAGTCAGAGGGTAATCTTTTTCCATACTTCTTGCTTGGATTTGTATATATTTAAATTTATGTTAACCTAATGTTACATCTTGTAACAATTTTGATTCTTATCTAAATAGGTTTTAACTAGTTATGCCCCATTCAATAAGTCAACATCCGGTAGCTGCGTTTTATTAATATAAATATTTAAATACCACTCTTTATTGATCTTTTATATGAATAATA
>CAYHUM010000055.1:0-2447 GCA_964359945.1 Candidatus Woesearchaeota archaeon
CTTGTTGGTGTAATAAAGTTTCTAAAGTATGCAGGAGTATTTTTTTCACGTACAACAATTAATGTTGATAATAATAAGCTAATAAACATTATAACTAATACAACTAAAGTAGGGAATAAATAACTTAAATTCTTAGTTGGTTGTGTAATAGGTTTGATTACTGGTTTGATTGGATTAACTATGGTTTCTGCTGAAGTTACTTTTACAGATTCTATTCCAGTTGTTATTTTATTTAGACTTTCATCTACTGATTTAATGTTGCTTGAATCTTTACTAACAATATCTTTTAAAGAACCTATTTTTGAGTCTATATTGTTTTTAGCTGTTAAGATTGCGTCTGCTTTTGTATTTATTGCTTCTAGTTTAGTCTCTAAGCTTACTATTGTATCATACACAGCAGTAGCTTCTGTAGAATTACAAGGAGCAGCACAAGAATTTTTCACAACCTGACTTTGATTTTTTAATTTACTAATGTCTATATCTTTAATCTTAATATCCACATCTATGTTCGCTGCATTAGTTGAGATATCATTTACATTTGAAGAAGCTTGACTATTTGAATTTATTAATTCTGCTACAGTTGATTTTCTATTTAGAATTTCTGTTCTTGTATTTTGTAATTGGTCTACTAATTCTTGAGTGAGCTGTAAGCTAATTTGTGATGATCTTAATTGTATTTTATTTGAAATTTGATCTATGATTATATAAACTAAATTAATCCTAGAATTATCAACATAAAATTGAATCTCATTACTAAAATTATTTTTTATATCTAAATCAGGAGGCATAATAATACAAACATGAACATCACCTGATTTTACTGCATCTATACATTCTTGCTCTGTTTCTATTTTTTTTACATCAAATTGTGATTCTCTTAGAGTGTCAACCAAAGAATTACTTAATTCAGAATAAGCTAGGGAAAAAGTACCAACTTTAATATCATGCACTCCTGTTGTATTAAAAGCCATGCTTACTAATAAAACCAATAATAAAGGACCTAGAACTACAATTAATGCAGATTCTTTTGATCTTAGTAATATTCTAAAATCCTTTCCTATGATACTAAATAGTTTTTTTAGCATTTTTTACAAGCATTAAAGCTTTTGATTTATCTTCATTTTGTGGTGAACTTGAATCAGATTTTGTATTTTGTTGTATATCTGACCTACTATTTGATTTTAATACAGCAACAAATACATCATCTAAGCTTGATTTATTGAATTTTCTTTTAAGATTATTAGGAGTGTCCATAACATCTATTTTTCCATTATGAAGAATAGCAATATTATCACACAACCCTTCAATTTCATTTAATAAGTGAGATGTAAGTAAAACAGTTGTTTCTTCTGAATTAATTTTTCTTATTATAGCAACTATTTCACGTCTTAATATTGGATCTAGGTCTTCTGTAGGTTCATCAAGAATTAAAACTTTAGGTTTGTTAATTAATGCACATGCTATTTCTAATCTTCTTTTCATTCCTGTAGATAATTTATCTGCTATTGTTTTTCTAGCTTCGTAAAGCTGTACTTTTTTTAGTAGTTCTTGTGTTCTTTTCTTTATTTCAGAACCTTTTATTGAATAAAGTTTACCAAAGTAATACATATTTTCTCTTACTGATAATTTTGGATAAAAAGAAGTACCTTGACTAGCAAAACCAAATTGTGATTTAATGTTATTCATATCCTTAAAGATGTCTCTTGATTGGAAGTAAATTTTTCCTTGATTTGGTTTGTAAAATCCAACCAATAAGTTTAGAATAGTAGTTTTACCAGATCCCGAAGCTCCTATAACTCCAGTAATTTGACCATAAGGTACACTTAAGTTTAGATCATTTAGAACTATATTTTTACCAAACCTCTTTGTTACATTTTCAAATTTAATAAATGGTGGCGCTGCCATTATAATCTTAAATAAGAGGTTATTATTAAAACTAACTATTTATTTTTGAGTGATTAAAAATAAATAAAAAAAGAAAAAGATTAAGCTTCTACTTTAGTTACCATTGAACCACTAAAGACCCTTTGGCCTAATGTTGATCCTGATTCAATGTAGGTTAAAGATATATCTGCTTTTAATCTACTACCTACACTACCAACCATTCCTGCGGCTTGAGCATTACAGTTTGCTATGCTAATTGCACCTGTGCCACCATCAGCTATAGTTACTGAAGCACCCGGACTTAAAGCTGAACAACTTTGAGAAGCACTAGCCCTAAATGTTACTCCTGTGAAATTAAGGTCTACGCCCTTACCATTAGATAAAATTAATGTTATATTTGAGTTTGTGTTTGTAGCCTTAAATTCTGTACATGCTACACCTGGTGCTATTGTACATGAATTTGGTAAGAATTTACTTGGATTTAATACACCGAAATATGCTAAAGCACCTATTGCAATTAAAACAACTAAGATGGCCCATCCATAGGTCATCAAGAATTCCAT
>CAYHUM010000056.1:0-2418 GCA_964359945.1 Candidatus Woesearchaeota archaeon
GGATCTTTTAAAGCCATAGCAAATAAACTTATAGGATCAATTACTATTCTTGTTGCTTTTATTTTTTTAATTTCTTTTAATAAAGTTTCTTCAATATAAGATTTTTGCTTAAATAAAGAAAATTCCTTTTCATAAGGGGTTACATAAATAAAACTACATTTACCTTCTTTTTCAAGCTTATCAAAATCCCATCCAAATGATAAAGCATCTTCTTTTATAGAACTTAAATCTTCTTCAAAACTAACATAAACTCCTGGTTCATTATACTGAGTAATGCCATTATATAGAAATTGTATAGCAAAAGTAGTTTTTCCACTACCTGTAGTTCCTGATACCAAATTAATAGAATTCTTCACAAAACCCCCTTGACATAAATTATCAAATCCATGAATACCAGAAGGAACACGCTCTATTTTTTTATCCATATGTTAAAATTAAATTAAACTATATTTAAAGATTTCTATTTGAGGTCATATGTTTTAAAAATATCACCAAATTCTTGCATTATTATTTTATATTCTTTTTCAAGTTTAAGTTCTCTAAGTTTTTTTATCCTTTTTACTTCTATTTGTTCAGCATATCTGGGCCTAGTTGATTGTTCATGAATATTTGAAACCTCATCTATTATTTGTATATTAATCATATTCTTCTGCATTTTACGCTTATTATACGTTTTATATTGTGTGTAATAAGGATATTTAATTTCGATGGCAGAAAATCTTTCCTTGCTTTCAAATTTAGGAGGGAAATTCTTTGGTTCTATACTTGACTCATATTCTTTAATTTCTTTACCTAAATTTATACTTCTTTTACGATTTTTGTTTAACTCATTTACATTTTGAATTAATATTTTTTTTAGATATGCTTCTATTTCAATATGATCTAAAATTTTTTTTGTTATAATTCTAGCTCCAATATAATCACTAAGATCTTCATCTAGTAATAATTTAAATATGGCCTTATTACCAAGACTTGTTGATTTTATTCTTCCACTGATCTCATTTGTAGGTAAAACCTTAGAATCTAAACTTATAATATTCCTTGTTGAAACTAGATTAACATCTATACTGTTACATCTCTTTTTCTGACATACAAGTTCATATAGTCCTACTTTTATCATATCCATTAATGTTTTATCTGCTAGGAATCCTTTTAGAGGATGAGATGGGTAAATTTTAGTTAAAGACTCGCAATCATTACATCTAACTTCTGTAACATGGTTGTATTTTAAAACAAGATTACTATCCCTATTTTTAATTTCTTTAATTAAAACATCTTCAATGAAGCTATGTAGAAATTTTTCGCAGTTATTTCTTTCTTTTTCTAGTGAGTTTTTAAGAGATTTTATATCCTCTTCAGAAATTATTGAATAAAGATCTTCTTTAGTTATAACTTTTCTTTCTCTTTTCCTTTTTTTAATCAACTCTCTAAGCTCTTTTCCTATGTCTTTAAATATCGCATCAAGAACTTTATCTTCAAGCATGATTATTTACTCCAACAGTCAATAGTACTAGTTGGATTGTTAAGGTAATAGGTCATTAATTTTCGTGTGTAATTAGTAAGTTTTATAGATTCTTCTGGATTTTTAAATTCATTCTTAAGAACTTCTCTATCTTGATTTGACTTTTTAAACAATTCTATGTAATATGAAGAGGATTTTAAGAATCCATTACTTTCATTACATCCTGATAAATTATATTTTTCAAAGGCATCATCACATTTATTGTAGAAATCCACATCTAATTGACTATTCTGAACCATAAAGTCTATAGTTTCCTTCATTTTATTCACACCACTTTCAGCTAAACAAGAATTAAGGTTTTCTAAAATATCAGTCAATTCTTTATTTGATTTATAGTATATATAACTATTATTAATTCTAGAAGGTTCAACCCTATTATTTTTAAATTTCTTCTCATTTAAAAAAGTATTAACACGGTTTATGAGATTAGCAGATTTCATTGTGGTATACCATCTTCTATCTGTACCAAAAATATAATTTTCATTTTTGTTATTATTTATGTCTCCCATAGTCTCCATATTATAGATTCTGTCTAAAATTTTAATTGATAAAAGACTTAGTAATTCTCTATAATTATCTATATCTTCTTCAGAAACCATATATTCAAGGTGCTTATCATATGTTTCTACTCCAAATCTTGTTAACTTATTAAGCATATTATTAGTCCTAGCTTCTATTTTGCTGTATAATTCATCTTCAGTAGGCGATTTTTCCATGACATTTACTGAGTTAAAGATATGACTATCCAATACATTTTCTTTAATTCTTTTTTGTAAGTCCTTTTCAGTTAATTTTTGATCAGCCCAAATAGTTTCTAAAAGATATTCTGGAATATCATGTAAAAGTGCACTAATTGTGGATGAGAAATTTTCTGTTATTAAAGCAGTAGCTCTAGC
>CAYHUM010000057.1:0-2134 GCA_964359945.1 Candidatus Woesearchaeota archaeon
TCATGATTAAAACTAGTGAACATTGCTAAAGGACTTATTTTTATAAAGAAAGTAGAGAATTTAAGTAAGGATGAATTATTTTTTATATGAGCCATTTCATGTAAAATAACAGATTCTATTTCTTTTTTATTTAATAATTCTAACATTCCTATAGACAAAAATATTTTAGGTTTAAATGTAGATAAAGAAAATGCTATAGGGTCTGCTGCATTCAATAAATAAATTTTAGGCTTTTTTATTCCAATTAATTTAGATGCATATGAATTAATTTTATCTATGAAGCCATTTCTTACTAATATTGATTTCTTTGAATATTTTCTTACAAATATTAAAGGAGCTAAAATCATTCCTAGGATTATTGCTATACCTAATGCAACAACTAACATTATTGCTATTGTTTTTGCTTTGTCACATCCAGAAAAAAATGATTGACATCCTCTAAAGAATAAATAGTATATTACAGGTAATACTAAAAAGAAAATATGAGAATAAATATAAAATAATTTTTTCTTTAAACTTATACTTTTTTTAATTGCTATTACTAATGATGTTACAGATATTATTAAAGAAATTATTACAATTGATAAGTTTACTGGGTTACCTAAAAAACCTAGTGTACATTCAGTGCATGCCATTATTTACCTCTTTTAGAGAATCTTTCATCGAAATAACTTACAGCAGTATTACCAAATTTTTGAATTAATTTTTCTACTGTGCCTTCAACAATAGAACGTTCAAATTGTTCTTTATTCTTTTTAGGGAAATAAATATATCTTATACCTCCACGTCCTGTTTTTACTTTTCTATTTACAACATTTTTTTCATGTAAACGATCTAGAATAACAGCTACACTTGATAAAGCAACTTTTCTTTTGTTTTTTAATTCTTTATAGATTTCACGTACTAATAATTTTTTATCCGGCCACAATATTTTTAATACGTCATTTTCTAAAGGACTTAATACAGATTCAAATTTAGTTGCCATATCTTTCATGAATAATATGAATATTAATTAGTATATATACTTTACGATTTTTGTAAAGCTTTAATTAATCGAAAGATTTATATACTAATTAGCTTTACACTTATTGTAACACTTAGGCTCTGGTGTTAAAAATCCTAAGCTTAAATAAATCCTAAGCTTAAATAAATTTGGCTCAAACCCCATTATGATAATAAAGCACCTTAATGGATTTACACTAGAGTCTAAAAATAAAAAGGTTTAAATACCTAATTTTATTAAGGGAGGATTAATATGGAAGAAGATTTGGATTTAGGTATAGACAAAATAGAAACAAAAAAAATACCAAAAACACATAAAGAAAAAACTAGTTTTATAGAAAAATCAAGTATATTCTTAATTGTTTTAGTTGCTGCTTTTATACTATTTAATCAAATCCAATTAATGCAAATTTCTTCTGCCTTAGGCGGAACTTCTTATAGTTCAGCTGGAGTAAAATTAGTTTCAGGACAAGCTGTTTTTGAAGTAAAGAAAACAGGTAATGATGCACAAGATGTAATAAATGCTTTAGTTCCAAAAGGTACTCCTTCATACGGAGCAGAATTAGCAGTAAGTTTTGATGATCCTGTAAATAGCTTAACTAAATTAGCAAAATTACATAGATCAGTATCAACAGATTCTTTAAGTGCAGAAGAAAAAACAAGATATATTAACGTTGGAACTAAAATTTCATGTGAATTTTGTTGCAGTGCTCCTTCAGTAGTTGATTCTCATGGTCGTGATTTATGTGGTTGTAGTCATGCTCAATCATTTATGGGCTTGTCAAAGTATTTAATTAAAAATCATCCAGAAATGACAGACGAACAAATTTTAGCAGAGCTAACAAAATGGAAAACTTTATATTATCCTAAGAATATGGTGCAGAAAGGTGTAGCTTTATTGCAGAATGATCAACCTTTAACTGCTGAAGCTTTGAATGATAGAAATTTACTAAAGAAATTATCAACTGGTGATTTAGGTAGTATAGGTGAATTACCTGAAATGGTAGGAGGTTGTTGAAATGAATAAAAATTTGATAATTGCTATTGTATTAGTTGTATTAATTGTAATATCAGTAGTACAAGCAATTCAATTAGGAAGCTTAAAAACTAAAATAGGTTCTAGTGGTGTAAC
>CAYHUM010000058.1:0-2048 GCA_964359945.1 Candidatus Woesearchaeota archaeon
TAAGGACAAGTAAAAAAAGATTGTTTAAAATTGTTTTTAATGCTGTAAAAGAAGATAAATCAAATATTGATCAATTATTACCTAAACTTGAAAATTGCATGCCTGCTTTAATTTTTAGTAATGAAGATCCTTTTAAAATAGCTGCTTTACTTGAGAGAAATAAGTCAAGTGCTCCTGCTAAAGAAGGAAATATTTCACCTTCTGATTTAATAATTCCAGCTGGACCTACTCCATTTACACCTGGTCCTATTATAGGGGAGCTAGGACAAATGAAGATTAAGGCTATGGTTGAAGGAGGTAAAATTGTAATAAGGGAAGATACTTTAATAGCTAAAAAAGGTGAAGTAATTAGTGCTAAAGTTGCAGACTTATTAACTAAATTAGGAATAGAACCTATGGAGATTGGTATAAACTTAATAGCTGTTTATGACAACGGAAATATTTATAATAAGGAAAGTCTATATATTGATCCTGAAATAGTCATAAATGAAATTAAGAGATTTGCTCTAGATTCATTTAGTTTAGCTGTAAATATTAATTATATAAGTAAAGAAACTATTGAATTACTAATTAAAAAAGCTTACCTTGAATCATTAAGTTTAAAAAACTATAAAAGTGATATAAGTGAAGCTGTAGATAATATTAAATTAGAAGATAAAACTGATAAAGAGAAAAAAATGGAAAAATTTAAAGAAGAAGAGAAAGTTGCTGATGATATACTTAAAAAATTACAAGATGAAAAAATACAAAAAGGAAGAACTTAGGAGGATAAAATGGAAATAATATATGTTGCTATGTTACTTCACAAACTTGGAAAACCAATAGATGAAAATCATATTAAGAAAGTACTTCATTCATTAGATGTACATGCTGATGAAGCTAAGATTAAAGCTTTAATTAATGCTCTTGAAGGTGTGAATATAGATGAAGTTATAAAAGAAGCTGCATTTGCTCCAGCACCAAGTGAACATAAAGAAAAGCCTAAAGAAGAGAAGAAAGAAGAAGTAAAGATGGAAGATGCTGCTGTTGGATTAGGTAGCTTATTTGGTTAATTTTTTCTTTTTTTATTTTTTAGAAAGATATTTATATTTGTTAATATTTAGTTGACTATGGTAAAAAGTGAAACTCTAGAAAGTAAACTAGAGAAACCTGATTGGAAACAATGGATTCCAGTATATGGTTGGTTTAAAATGATGGCTGATATTGATAATGACAAACCAATTATATTTAGAGAACGTTCTAAATTTTCAAATAGATTAGTAAATTATGGAATAATGTTCTATCAAGGAACATCCTTCGTAGCAAGTATTGGGATGGCTGGTTATGTAATAGTTGAAAGATTAGGTTTAGGTAAGGCGGTAGCTAAGTTTTTATATTAATTTATTTCACAAACTCATTCTTATCGGTTTCTGAAGTTACATCTGCAGCTATTAAAGTAGAAGTTGCTTGAATATCACTTATAGTTCTAATCTTATCTATAATAAATGATTGTAAATCCATATTATCTTTACATATTACTCTTGCTATTAAATCATATTCTCCAAATAAAATATGAATATTTTCTACTTCTTCATTTTTCATTAATCTATTTGCTACTTGTCTTTCAGCTCCCGCTTTTACAGTCATTAATAAATAAGCTAGTACCATTTTTACTTCCTCCTTATGAGTTCATTCTTTATAATAAGTGAATTAGGTATATAAATTGTATCATTTCCTTTTGTTATTATTTTTGTTTCTACTAAACCTATTCTTATTACTGTTCCTTCTGTATTTCTTATTTTTATTTTATCTCCTGCCTTAAACATTGATTTTTGATGTATATAAAGACCTGCTGAAAAATTAGGAACAAAATCTTTCATTGCTAATATTATGAAGAATATAATTAATACTAGTAAGATTATAATTAATATATTTAAAACAATTTCTGTTAATCCTATTTGACTTAAAGCAAGAATTAAAGCTATTACATAAACAGTATATTTTACTAAAGAACCTATAAATTCTTCTAGAGGTAACTTAATACCTTCTTTTCTTAATATTCTGTTTAA
>CAYHUM010000059.1:0-2041 GCA_964359945.1 Candidatus Woesearchaeota archaeon
ATTAGTTAAGATTAAAGAAGAAGAAAATAAAGGAGGGAAAAGTTAATGGTAAATTTAGTAGTAATTTTAGATTTAATTGCTTTAGTTATAGGATTAGTTGGTATTTATTTCACAATTAATCTATATAAAAGAACAAGGAATGGGCTTAAGAAAGCTACAATTTATATGCTACTCTCATTAGTAATGTATATTTTTGTAAGGGCTTCAAGTATCATAAACGAATATGCAGAGACAAATAATCTTCTAGTAACTAGGATATTTAGTGTAGTCTTTATTTCCATGTTCGCCATATCCTTATACAACATTAAAAAATCGTTTGATGATGTTGAAAATAATATGAGGGATGGAAAGAAATAAAAGCTAGCTTCATTTTCTTTTTTCCATGGTTTTAAAATTATATAATACTCTAACAAGGAAGAAAGAAGAATTTAAAGTTATAAAAGATAAGAAAGTTGGATTGTATACTTGTGGACCAACTGTTTATCAATATGCACATATAGGTAATTTAAGAACTTATATTTTTGAAGATATTCTGAAAAGAGTTTTGTTATTTAATGGATTTAAAGTTAATCATGTCATGAATATTACTGATGTTGGACATTTAACAAGTGATTCAGACACAGGTGAAGATAAAATTGAATTGGGTGCAAAAAGAGAAGGTAAAAGTGCATGGGAAATAGCTAAATTTTATGAAAATGCATTCAAGGATGATTTAAAAAAATTAAATATTTTATTTCCTGATATATGGTGTAAAGCTACTGATCATATAAAAGAACAAATTGAATTAGTAAAAACTTTAGAAAAAAAGGGATTTACTTATAAAACAAGTGATGGAATTTATTTTGATACAAGTAAATTAAAAGATTATGGTAAATTAGCTAAGCTAAATTTAAAGGGGTTAAAGGCAGGTGCTAGAATTAATTTAGGTGAAAAAAGAAATATTACTGATTTTGCTTTATGGAAATTTTCTTCTAGTGAACAAAAAAGACAAATGGAATGGAAAAGTCCTTGGAGTGAGCGTGGATTTCCAGGATGGCATTTAGAATGTTCAGCAATGTCTATGAAATATTTAGGAAACACATTTGATATTCATTGTGGAGGAATAGATCATATTACTGTGCATCATACAAATGAAATTGCACAAAGTGAAGCAGCTACTGGAAAAAAATTTGTAAATTATTGGTTGCATGGAAATTTTTTGGTTTTAAAATATGAAAAAATGGCTAAGTCAGGAGAATTTTTAACATTACAAAAATTAATAGAAAAAAATTATGATCCTATGGAGTACAGATATTTTTGCTTAAATGCTCATTATAGACAAGAATTAACTTTTACATACGAAGCATTAAATTCTGCTAAAATTGCTTATTCAAAATTAAAAGAAAATATTTTAGATATAAAGAAAAGTAATAATAAAGGAGTAGATGCAAATAATTATAGAGAGAAATTCTTAGAATCAATAAATGATAATTTAAATATGCCTAGGGCTTTAGCTGTAACTTGGGATTTAATTAAGGATAATAAAATAGATAATAAAGATAGATATAAAGCATTAGTTGAATTTGATAAAGTATTGGGATTAAATCTAGATAAAGTTAAAGAAGAAAAAATTCCTAAAGAAATAAGTAAATTAATTGAATTAAGAGAAAAAGCAAGAAATGAAAATAATTTTTTATTGTCTGATAAAATAAGAAAACAAATTAATGAAAAAGGTTATATTATTGAAGATACTACTGAAGGAGTAAAGATTAAGAAAAATGTATAAACAAGTTATTTTAGTCAGGAAAGATTTAAGAATGAGTAATGGAAAATTAGCTTCTCAATGCAGTCATGCAAGTGTAGAAGCTGTTTTGAAATGTAAAGATAGTATTATAGAAAAATGGCGTAAAGAAGGAAGCAAAAAAGTAGTATTGGCTGTAAAAAATAAAACTGAATTATTAGATTACAAATATAAGGCAGATAAATTAAAGTTAGTAAATGCTTTAATTTCAGACGCAGGAAGAACTCAATTACCTATAGGTACTACAACATGTTTAGCTAT
>CAYHUM010000060.1:0-1617 GCA_964359945.1 Candidatus Woesearchaeota archaeon
ACTATAATTTTATATCGCATACCTTGTTATAAGATAAAACTAACAGAAAGGTGTGCGGCTTGAATTCTAAGTCGCATTATCTATATTAATAAATAGGAGTATAAATGATAAAATTTAATGAAGATCTAGCAACAATTCATGGATATTTATGTGGAGATGGTTGCGTAGTTAAAAACCCTATAAATCAAACTCATATTTATTATAGGATAGACTTTAGAAATACAAATTTAACATTATTAAAAGACTTTCAAAAAAGGTTTGAGAGATATTTTAATCTTAAACCAATAATTTACAGAAATGAGAGAGCTAAGGTACATTCTAAAGAAATATACTCCAAATTGATAAATGAATTTGGTTCCTTTTATTCTAATGACTGGAAAATTCCTAAACAAAATGAAAAAAATTTGGCAAGGTGGTTGAGAGCTTTTTTTGATTGTGATTCATGGGTGGAGGACAAATATGGAACTGGAAGGATGGTTAGAGTAGAATCTATAAATTTAAAAGGATTACAAGATATACAAAGATCATTAAAGAAATACAAAATAGATTCTAAAATTAAAAAAAGAAATAGAAAAGATAGGACTATATGGAGATTAAATATTTGCGGTCTTGAAAATCTTAAAAAGTTTTATAAAGAAATAGGTTTTACTCATCCAATTAAAAAATCACGTCTTTTTAATGCTATAAAATTATATAATACTAATAGGAGGTTAAATGATAGATAAACTAAAAAAAATAAATGAAGTTGTATGGGAAATTCCTAAAACATATAAACAAGGAATGTTAGTCCCAGCAAGAATTTATGGAACAGAAAAATTAATTAGGGAAATGGATCAAGGAGTATTTGATCAAGTAACTAATGTAGCTTGTTTACCGGGAATCCAACGGTATGCATATTGCATGCCTGACGGCCATTGATACAATTAAGAGTATTCTTATTGTAGTGGTAGGGTTATGGATTTCCGATAGGAGGAGTAGCTGCATTTGATCCAGAAAATGGTGTAATTAGTCCTGGTGGTATTGGATTTGATATAAATTGTGGGATGCGTTTAGTAACTACTAATTTAACTATAGAAGATGTACAACCAAAATTAAAAGAACTAATAAATGAATTCTTTAAAACAGTTCCATCTGGTGTAGGAGCTAAAGGTTTTGTAAAAGTAAATAAACAGCAATTTAAAGAAATAGTTGAAAGTGGTTCTGAATGGTGTGTAAAAAATGGTTATGGTTGGGATGAAGATTTACAAAGAATAGAAGAATATGGACGTATTAAAGGAGCTGATGTGAGTAAAGTTTCAGATAAAGCTTTAACAAGAGGATTAAATCAATTAGGAACATTAGGAAGTGGAAATCATTATTTAGAAGTTCAATTAGCTTCTGCAAACAATATTTATGATGAGGAATTAGCAAAGAAATTTGGTATAAATAAAAATAATCAAATTGTAATTATGGTTCATTGTGGTTCAAGGGGATTTGGACATCAGGTTGCTACAGATTACTTAAGAGTATTTAGCGATGCAATGAGAAAATATAATATTAAAATAAATGATAGAGAATTAGCTTGTGCTCCATTTTCAAGTAAAGAAGGTCAAGATTATTACAAGGCAATGGCATGTG